>NZ_AFAL01000482.1 GCF_000193225.1 Verminephrobacter aporrectodeae subsp. tuberculatae At4
CAGTCTTGTCTCTGCCTTGTTCACCAGCATGCTATAGTAAACCCCAAACTCGCCGTCCTTGGTAGCAAGGTACAGATGTATCCCATAACTGCCATTTGGCAGTGTGTCAAGTATTCGTTGCATGGCCGGGCCCGAGATCGAAAAGCTGGAATCTTCCGGATTAAAAGACCAGAATTTCTCCAGATGGACCAAGATGGTCACCTCTTCTCCGACAGTAATCCACCCTGTGCTTTTTTCCTTCAGGTCCAGTGTGGATACTCCTTGCAACCTGAAGGTCAGTGGGGCGCCGGTCATTACATTGTTTGCTCCCAGGCCGTCAACGACCACGTTGGGAGGCGGAGGTCCCTCGTCGGTAAATTCGCCGTAAGCCTCTGCGGAAGTCGGTCGCTGTGACCGGATCACCACATGGAACTGAGATGTTGTAGGACCGCTCTTGATTTCAAAACTCGCTTCCTGATCCTTGCCGGTATCGCCAGGAGTGGAAAAACGCAGTTGTCCGTCCTTGAGCAAGGCATTCGATACGGCGCCCGATGGCGTGACCTTGTCGGCGCCCGCAGGAAGGCCAAGTTCTTTGAGCGAGAGAGAGACCATTTGCGCCGGCTTGACGTCTTGAAGCTCGGCTTTTCCCGCAAGCGTGGGTGATGGGCCGGACTGCGTCTGCGCGCCGTCTCCGCAGGCGCTCAGCACGGCGCTGACAAAAAACATGATGGCTATCAGAATTCTCATGATGCTAACTCCTTGTTGACAAATGAATGAAGCTCCCTTTGGATGTATCTCGTTATACACAATCCCCCCCGCGCATGCGTTATGCTAGTTATTTCATGGTGAAAGCACACAATGAACCGGGCAGTCACGGAATTCAAGAGAATGGGCCTGGGGGACCTCAGGCTCAAACAGGGCCTACCGCTTTGGGAATGCAGCGCATTCTTGGCTTTGCCGCTGGCATCAGGTTCTGTCGGGAACTTCAGGTTCAGGGGAGTTGTGTATAAGGAAATGCCCTTACCCGAGCCAGCGGTTGGTCGTTACGACCCAAGGCAGGAGCCGTGTGCGGTAATTCCGCACGAACGGATCTGTGGAGGAAGTGTTTCGTCCACAGTCCGTGCGGATCACCTGAAGTGGGTGTTCTTGGGGAGGTGCATCTTCGAGGGTCTATTTATACAACAACGCCCCCGTCAAGCTGATGTGCCAATGGTCCATATGCTGGCCGGGGGTGGCGATGATCTTCACTGGCTTGGTGGTCCATGCACCCACGAGGGGGATGTCCGACTCGTCCGGAAATTTCCCATTGACGAGCGCCTTCTCGATGAACGAGCCTCCGATAAAGATGACGCGGGTGTAGGGTTTCTTCCCCTCGGTTTCAAGGATGGCGCGGTTTTCGTCAATCCATCTCTCCAATTCTCGCTGCTTGGGTCCAGCCACCCACGTTCCAATTTTTGCCGTGAGCCCGGCGTTTTCGACTATCTCGGTCTTGGCGGCGTTGATCAATTGCCGGATGTGCGCTCCCTCATTTTGCCCACCCAGCGCGTCGCTATAACCGCCCGCGCCGTCGGCGTAGCGCATGTCAATCTGTTGACCATCGCTGTGACCTTTATGGACGAGAATCGAATTATGCTCAGCCCCCACCTGGGCGACATGCTGGCTGCTGATGTCGTTGAAGCGGCAGGCATAGCAGCCGAGAAGCCAGCCGATGGTTTGCATGGTGCTCCATGAGTCACCGCCTTTATTTGTATCGCGTATGCCAAAGCGTCGGTCGGAAAGACCTGTAACGTCTCCTGCAAGATAGAGCGGCGTAAATTCTTTCTTTTCGTTAAATTTGACTTGCCCATGTTCCGCGTCTGCGGCGGGATCGGAACTCACTGCGACACCCCCCACGCTGCCCTTGAGACGAACCGTGAGGGTTATATTTCCCATGGCCATTTCGCCAGAAAACGTGGGCAGAGAAAGCCCAGGGAACTTGATCAGACCAGGCTCACGGGTATAATTTTGCGTCAAGAGATTGACGTTGGAAAAAGTCAAGGCACTGACGCCCGGCGAGGTACCAGAAACTACCCCGGGGGTAGCGTCCACTTCGGCGATCCCCAGGTTCACTTCGGTGATAGTCGCGTCGTCTGGAGAATATCTGATCTCAAGCGGAATCGTGTTGGTGTTGTCGCTGCGGCTTTGCGGGATCGACAGGTAGGAGCCGGCCAAGTTGCTAGACTCCCCAACCTTGAGCGGAGAAATTATCGGATTGGAATTCTTGTTTGGCGACAAGAATTTTGCCGAAACGACTTCGAACTTGGTTGATGAACTTTTGGGTCTCATACATTCCAGAGTCAGTTCCACCGTCGTGGTAGTTGGCAGGAGGTCGTCGCCGATATTGGTGGCGCTCACGCTGCCACTGATTCTCAGCGCAGTGTTCTTGGTCTGCTCGGACACGTTTACACACGCG
>NZ_AFAL01000481.1 GCF_000193225.1 Verminephrobacter aporrectodeae subsp. tuberculatae At4
CCACCATCCCGCCCCGGGGACTGGCATGAACACCACTGCGCCGCGCCACCCGGCCCTGGAACTGCTGGCCCGCTACCGGGCCGTGCTGCGAACCGCATGGGCCCGGCGCGCGGAACTCGCCGGGCCGGCGCGCCTGGCCGACGAACAAGCCTTCCTGCCCGCCGCCCTGAGCCTGCAGGAAATGCCGGTGCACCCGGCGCCCCGGCGCATCGCCTACGCGCTGATGGCGCTGTTCCTGAGCGCCGTGGCATGGACCACCTTCGGCAAGATCGACATCGTGGCCGTGGCGCCCGGGCGCATCATCGTGAGCGAGCGCACGAAAACCGTCCAACCGCTGGAGCGCAGCGTGGTGCGCCGCATCCTCGTCCAGGACGGCGACCGGGTGCAGGCCGGCCAGCCGCTCATGGAACTCGACCCCACCGACGCGCAGGCCGACCGGGCCAGCCTGCTCGAAACGCACAAGGCCGCGCAGTCCGAATGGCTGCGCACCCGCGTGCAGCAACAGATGCTGCGCGCGGGAAAGCACAAGGCACCCGTGGATCGGGCGCTGGACGCAGCCATCCGGGAAAACGCCGCCGCAGCCGACTGGACCGACGCAGAACGCGCAAGAGCCCAGGCCCAACTGGCCGCGGAATGGAACGACGTCAGCGCGCGCCTGGACCGCCTGAGCGCAGAACAACAGCGCCGCGAGGCCGAGAGGGCCACCGTGCAGGCCATGATCGACAAGCTCGAATCCACCGTGCCCATCGCCCGCCAGCGCGAACAGGACTTCCAGACCCTGATGGCCCAGGGCTTCATGTCGGTCCACGCCCGGCAGGACCGCACCCGCGAACGCATCGAACTCGAACGCGACCTGGCAACGCAAAAGGCCCGCTTGTACGAAGCGCAGGCGGCGCTGCGCGAGGCCAAAGAAACCCGCAGCGCCTACCTCGCAGAAACCCTGCGCGCGCTGAGCGAACGCCAGGCGCAGGCAGACCTCAAGCGCCACCAGACGGGCCAGGAACTGACCAAGGCCAGGCAACGCGAACAGCGCGCAACGCTCACGGCCCCGGTCAGCGGCACCGTGCAGCAACTGGCCCTGCACACCGAAGGCGGCGTAGTCACCGAGGCCCAGGCCCTGATGGTCATCGTCCCCGAAAGCGCGAGCATGAGCGCCGAGGTCACGCTGGAAAACAAGGACATCGGCTTTGTAGTTCCCGGGCAGGACGTAAGCATCAAGCTGGAGACCTTCCCGTTCACGCGCTACGGCACCGTGCCCGCGGAGGTGGAGAAAGTGACGCAGGACGCGGTGAACGACGAGAAACGCGGCGCGATCTTCCCGGCCATACTCAAACTCGGGCGCACGCATATTGACGTGGACGGCAAGCCGATCCGGCTGGCGCCGGGGATGAATATCACGGCGGAGATCAAGACGGGGCAGAGGCGGGTGATTGAATATTTGCTGAGTCCGATTCAGAGGGCGGGGAGTGAGAGTTTGAGGGAGCGTTGATAAGGAGAGAATCATGTTGGTTAAAATGCTGCGCTACGCTTCGTTGTTTTTGCTGTTTGTAGTCAAGCATATGCTCTTGACCATGCAAGCCATCCCATTCAGAAAGCTTCCGGCAGCAGGCAAATAAAATGCCCTTCGCGTGATTTTTCTGAAGGCGGCGATGCTAGCGGTGCGGCTGGTGGCGCGGGTAGCGCGGGTTGTGCCGCTGGCGCTGACGGCACAACTCCTTCGCGCCGTGATCCGCTGGCCCTCGACCTCGATGGCGACGGCATTGAAACCACCAGCACCCGCGAAGGGATGGCCATCTTGTTCGGTCATGATGCGTGCGCTCCCTTGGAAGCAAACTGCCCGGTCCGTAACGGGACGGTCATCTTGTTCGATCATGATGCCGATGGCGTGAAAACCGGCACTGGCTGGGTCAAACCCGACGACGGCTGGCTGGTGCTGGACCGCAATGGCAATGGCACGATCGATTCGGGCCGCGAACTCTTTGGTGTGGACACGCTCAAGAAAAACGGTCAACGGGCCACCGACGGCTTTGACGCGCTCAAGGACTTGGACGCGAATAACGACGGAAAGATCAACTCGGCGGACAGCGTTTTTGCCAATTTGCGCATCTGGCGTGACTTGAACCAGGACGGCATCAGCCAGGCCAAGGAGTTGAGCACACTCAGCGCGAACAAAATTACCGCAATAGGCGTGAATTCAAGCGCTGGGCGAATCGACCTGGGAAATGGCAATGTGCAGACAGCAGCGGGCACCTTTACCCGGTCCAACGGGACCACGGGAACGACGGGGGAAACCCATAGCGCAACGGCCAACCTGGACCTGCTGGTAAATACCTTCTATCGGCAGTTTACTGACAGGATTCCACTCACCGATCAGGCCAAGGCATTGCCCAATTTGCGCGGCTCAGGGCGTGTGCGTGATCTGTCTGAAGCCATCAGCCTCTCGACCGAACTCGGCCATTGGGTGCAAACCTACGCCCAGCAAACCACCTACCAAGGACAGATCGACAAGCTCGACGGTTTCATTGAAAAATGGGCCGATACAGCCGATTTGAAACCACTCAAGGCGCAGGCAAACGCCCTCTCAAGCAATGGGGTCACATTGACCTACAAATTGGCCGGGTTGAGCGCAGGCAGACCAGACTACAAGGAATTCATTCGCAAGCTGGGCGTGGTCGAGCGCTTCATGGGTTTTACCTATGGGGGTGCCACCGGGCAGGCCCGGTTTACGCCATTGAATGCCAGCTCGGGCACGCTCAGGGTAACGCTGGCCGCTGAGCAGATCGCCAACATTTCTTTGGCGTACGACCGATTCAAAACGGACATTTATGATTCCCTGGTTCTGGAAACCAGATTGAAATCTTACACCAATATGTTTGATGCCGCGCTCAATGCGAACCCGTTTTCATTCTCCGGGATTGAATCGGCCTTTGTTCGGGGCATCGCATCGAACAGTCACCAGGGATCTGTCGATCTGGTCGAGTTTGTGAATTCTTACGGATACGAAAACTTGGCTGGACTTGGCTGGAACGCCATCGAATTCCTCGTCACCCAACTCGATACCACCACCGATCCGGGAGTATTCTGCAAGGAATTGAGCAGTTGGACAGTCCGTTTCGCGGCATCCACCG
The DNA here is from genome assembly GCF_000193225.1 of Verminephrobacter aporrectodeae subsp. tuberculatae At4. GTDB lineage: Bacteria > Pseudomonadota > Gammaproteobacteria > Burkholderiales > Burkholderiaceae_C > Acidovorax > Acidovorax aporrectodeae. The sequence continues at coordinate 3,129 of NZ_AFAL01000481.1, forward strand.
AGCACAGGCTCACCGGTACCTCTCGACCGGATTTGATTGTTGCTAGTGCAGGGGATGACAACATTCGGGGTTTCGGCGGCAAGGATATTCTGATTGGCAAAGCAGGCAACGATGCAATAGACGGTGGAGATGGTGACGACATCGTTCTGGGCGGTTCAGGCAACGACTCTTTGTCTGGCGGTGCTGGAGCTGATCGCTTGGAAGGCGGTGATGGGGACGATTGGATCCAGGGAGGCGCGGGAGCCGACACGCTCGACGGTGGCGCAGGCAACGACGTGCTCCGTGGTGGTGCGGAAAACGACACCTATCTGTTTGGCAAGGGCGACGGGCAGGACACCATCAGTTCGGGCTTCGCCGAGTTCGACGTGCTGCAGTTCAAGGTGGGTGTGGCGCCCTCGGAGATCGTGGCTACGCGCGCCGGCACGAGCTTGGTGCTGTCCATTGTGGGTACCGCAGACAAGGTGACCATCTGCGAATTCTTCCCCGGTGAGGACCCGGACAACCCCTATAACCCGATCCAGCAGGTCAGGTTTGCCGACGACACCATCTGGGGCGTCAATGCGCTCAAGGGCAGGGTCTCCGCGGGCACGGCAGCGGCCGATTACATCATCGATAGCACCGCAGGACAACGCGATCAGCGGTCAGGCCGGAGCCGATACGCTTGTTAGGCCAGCATTTTCTGAAAAGGAGAGAGTCATGTTGATCATAATGCGCTATTTTTTGTTGTTTTTTGTTGTTTGTAGTCAAGCATATGCTCTCGACCATGCAAGTCATCCGGTCCAGCAGGCTTCTGGCAGCAGGCAGATAAAATGCCCTTCCCGTGATTTTTATGAATTCATGAAAGTGTTTTCTGAAAGCAAGGAGGTGCAGATCAAATTTACCAAATATCCACTCAAGATCCAAGTGCTGGAGGATGCAGAACCTGAGGCAAAGCCGGTCATGCGAACATTCCGACGCGATCAGCAGGTCTCCTTCCCTGTTATAGATAATGCAATTGAGAGAAAACAAGAAAACCTGATTTTGCAGATTGATTGGATCAAATCGAATCGTGCCAAATTGACCATGATGAAAGATGATACCTGTTATGTTGTTAATTATTTCTTTGTTCTGAATTCCTGTTGGAGTTTGGTGCGTATTGAAAATTGGTCGCATTGAACTTTGAACTGTCAAGGAGAAAATCGTGCGTTTTAATGATGTGCCGAACACGGTATTGCCAGCCCAAAATGGCAGAACACCACATCTCACTGGGAGTCACGGTGGAAATCGAAAGCCCGAAGAACCACATGCAATCGTACAGCATGCTCATGCTGAGTTGTTAGGTCAGCATTTTCTGGTACTCTTTGTTGTTTTTTTGCTGTTTGTAGTCAAGCATATGCTCTCGACCATGCAAGTCATCCGGTCCAGCAGGCTTCTGGCAGCAGGCAAATAAAATGTCCTTCCCGTGATTTTTATGAATTCATAAAAGTGTTTTCTGAAAGCAAGGAAGTGCAGAGTCAATTTACGAAGTATCCACTCAAGCGCCAAGTGAGAGAGGATGCAGAACCCGAGGCAAAGATTGTCATGCGAACACTCCGACGCGATCAGGTCTCCTTCCCTGTTATATATGATGAAGCTGAGAGAAAACAAGAAAACCTGATTTTGCGCATTGATTGGATCAAATCGAATCGTGCCAAATTGACTATGATGAAAGATGATACCGATTATGTAATAGATTATTTTTTTATTTTGAATTCCTGTTGGAATTTAGTGCGTATTGAAAATTGGTCACTTTGAACTGAAAGGAGAAAATCATGTCTTTTGATGATGTAATGAAAATAGTACTGCCAGAACAAAATGGCAAAACACCACATATCACTGGGAGCTACGGTGAAAAACGAGAGGACAAGGAACCACATGGAGGAGTTGATTTTAATTATCAGGGTGGACAGTCTGGAATCAATTTGACACATCCTTTGGTTCATGCTCCCATTAGCGGAGTCGTGACTTTTGTGGGTGGTAAAGATAGCACCATCAAGATTCGTGACGCAGATGGAAACAGTCACGAGATCATCCATAACCACACACGGATTGTAGAGGTCGGGCAAAAAGTAAATGCAGGTACTCCGATTGGTACGATGGGTGGTCGTGGTCCCAAAGGAGAAAATTCTGTCGCACAGCATGTTCATTACCAGATGAAGAACCGACACGGTCGAACAATTAATCCAAAGCAGTGGTGGGATAACCGACCCAGCGGAGGTTCTGGCTCTGGTGATTCCAGGAATCCCGGCGGTGGTAGCAGCGATGCTGGCGGTGCGGCTGGTGGCACGGGTAACACAGGTTGTACCGCTGGCGCTGCTGGCACAACCCCACCGCGCCGTGATCCGCTGGTCCTCGACCTGGATGGCGACGGCATTGAAACCACCAGCACCCGCGACGGGACGATCATCTTGTTCGATCACGACGCCGATGGCGTGAAGACCGGCACTGGCTGGGTGAAACCCGACGATGGCTGGCTGGTGCGGGACCGCAATGGCAATGGCACGATCGATTCGGGCCGCGAACTCTTTGGTGTGGACACGCTCAAGAGCAACGGTGAACGGGCCACCGACGGCTTTGACGCGCTCAAGGACCTGGACGCGAATAACGACGGCAAGATCAACTCGGCAGACAGCGGTTTTGCCAATTTGCGCATCTGGCGTGATTTGAACCAGGACGGCATCAGCCAAGCCGACGAGTTGACCACACTGGACGCCAACAGCATTACTGCGATCGGCGTGAATTCAAGCGCTGTGCGGACCGACTTGGGAAATGGCAATCTGCAGACGGCAGCAGGCACCTTTACCCGGTCCAGCGGTACTACGGGAGCGACGGGGGAAACCAATAGTGCCACGGCCAACCTGGACCTGCTGGTCAATACCTTCTATCGGCAGTTTAGCGACAGGATCACACTCACCGATCAGGCCATGGCATTGCCCAATTTGCGCGGCTCAGGACGTGTGCGCGATCTGTCTGAAGCCATCAGCCTCTCGACCGAACTCGGTAATTGGGTACAAACCTATACCCAGCAAACCACCCGCCAAGGTCAGATTGACAAGCTCGACGGTTTCATTGAGAAATGGGCCGATACAGCCGATTTGAAACCACTCAAGGCGCAGGCAGATGCCCTCTCAAGCAATGGTGTGACGTTGACCTACAACTTGGCCGGGTTGACCGCAGGCACGCCAGACTACAACGAATTCATTCGCAAGCTGGGCGTGGTCGAGCGCTTCATGGGCTTTACCTATGGGGGCGCCACCGGGCAGGCCCGGTTTACGCCACTGGACGCCAACTCGGGCACGCTCAGGGTAACGCTGGCCGCTGAGCAGATCGCCAACATTTCCTTGGCGTACGACCGATTCAAAACGGACATTTATGAATCCCTGGTTCTGATAACCCGATTGAAGGCTTACACCGGTATGTTTGATTCCGCGCTCGAGGCGGACACGCTTTCGTTCTCCGGGCTTGAGTCGGCCTTTGTTCGGGGCATCGCATCGAACAGTCAACAAGGAATTATCGATCTGGTCGAGTTTGTGAGCTCTTACGGATACGGAAACTTGGCGGAACTCGGCTGGAACGCCGCCGACTTCCTCGCCACCCAACTCGATACCACCACCGATCTGGGAGTATTCAGCAAGGAACTGAGCAGTTGGACAGTCCGTTTCGCTGCGTCGTCCACCGACAGGCTCACCAGCACCTCACGGCCGGATTTGATTGTCGCCGGTGCAGGGGAGGACAACATCCGGGGTTTCGACGGCAACGATATGCTGATTGGCAAAGCAGGCAACGATGCAATAGACGGTGGAAATGGTGACGATATTGCTCTGGGCGGTGCAGGCAACGACACTTTGTTTGGCGGTGCGGGAGATGATCGCTTGAAAGGCGGTGATGGTATCGATTGGATCCAGGGTGGCACGGGAGCCGATACGCTTGATGGTGGAGCAGGCAATGACAGCCTCTACGGCGGGGACGGAGCCGACACGCTCGACGGAGGAACAGACAATGACCTGCTCAGCGGAGGTGCGGGCAACGACATTTATCTGTTTGGCAAGGGCGATGGACAGGACAGCATCAGTTCGGACTACGACCTGGCAGCAGACAAGCTCAATGTGCTGCAGTTCAAGGCGGGTGTGGCGCCCTCGGAGATCGTGGCGACACGCGCGGGCCAGAACTTGGTGCTGTCCATCGGGGACACCGCAGACAAGGTGAGCATTTGCGACTTCTTCTCCGGCGAGGGCCCGGCCAACGCGAACAACCCGATCCAGCAAGTCAGGTTCGCCGACGGCACCACCTGGGGCCTCAATGAGCTCAAGAACAAGGGATTCGCGGGCACGGCAGCGGCCGATTTCATCTTCGGCACCACGGCAGACGACCGCATCAGCGGTCAGGCCGGAGCCGACTCGATCTACGGGCTCGATGGCAACGACACGCTCGATGGCGGCGCGGACAACGACAGCCTCTACGGCGAGAACGGAGCCGACACGCTCGACGGAGGAACAGGCATCGACGTGCTCAGCGGAGGTGCGGGCAACGACACCTATCTGTTTGGCAAGGGCGACGGGCAGGACACCATCAGTCCGGACTACGAGCAGGCGGCAGACAAACTCAACGTGCTGCAGTTCAAGGCGGGTGTGGCGCCCTCGGAGATCGCGGCGACGCGCTCCGGCTCGACCTTGGTGCTGTCCATCGTGGACACCGCGGACAAGGTGACCATCTGCGACTTCTTCTCCAGGGACGACCCGGCCAACGCCAGCAACCCGATCCAGCAAGTCAGGTTCGCCGACGGCACCACCTGGGGTTTCAATGAACTCAAGAACAAGGCCTTCGCGGGCACGGCGGCGGCCGATTACATCGTCGGTACCACTGCGGACGACACCATCAGCGGCCAAGCGGGAGCCGACACGATCTACGGGCGCGATGGCAACGACACGCTCAATGGCGGTGCGGACAGCGACACCCTCTCCGGCGGGAACGGAGCAGACACGCTCGATGGCGGCGCAGGCAACGACACCCTGGACGGCGGCAATGGCAACGACACCTATGTTTTTGGCCGGGGCTCTGGTGTGGACAACATCACCGACTACGACAGCACCGCAGGCAATACCGATTGCCTGTCCATTGGCGCAGGCGTGAACACCAATCAGCTGTGGTTGCGCCGCGTGGATGCGGACCTGGAGGCAAGCATCATCGGCACCTCGGACAAGAGCCTGATCAACAACTGGTATGTGGGCAATGCCTACCATATCGAGCGCTTCCAGACCGCGGATGGCAAGGTGCTGCTGGACAGCCAAGTGAATGCCCTTGTGTCTGCGATGGCGGCCTTCGCACCGCCGCCCGCAGGGCAGACCACGCTGGCGGCCGATTACCAGACGGCTCTGGCTCCGGTGCTGGCTGCGGGCTGGAACTGATGGGCCCTGCCTGCGCAGGCCTTGTGGCAACCGGGCCTGCGCGGGCGGGGCAATGGAGCGAATTGCCTGCTGGCAAAGAGGGGGTAAGCGCTGCGCTCGGCCCAACCTGTCGCCGGGGTGTGGCCACGGCAGGGTACCGCGCGGCGCTTTGCCTTTTCAATACTGCTTGTAGGGCAGGAACTTGCCCGACAGGACCACTTTCACACGGTCGCCCTTGGGGTCGGCCTCGCGCGTGATGGCCATGCTCAAGTCGATGGCACTCATGATGCCGTCGCCGAACTCTTCGTGGATCAGCTCCTTGATGGTGCTGCCGTAGACGTTCACGATCTCGTACCAGCGGTAGATCAGCGGGTCGGTGGGCACGGGCGTTTGCAGCGTTCCCTTGTGGGGAACGATTTGCAGCCATTTCTGCTCCTCGTCCGTGAGGCCAAAGATCTCGCCCAGACACCGGGCCTGCTCGGCGGACGCGCTCATTTGGCCCAGGCACAGCGCGGTGGTCCATTCCTTGGACCGGCCAAGCTTGCTGGCGATGGCACTCCATTGCAGGCCCTTGGCGACCTTGGTGCTGATGATTTTTTCGGTGACGTCGTTGCGGTTCATGGGGTTTCCTTTTGCGGGCGTTGAGGGGCATCGGGCTTGCGATCAGCAGGGAAGGGGTGGCCTTGGCGCCGCTGCAACAGCGGGGCAGAAACCAACGGCAGACCGGGCCAGGCAGTGCTGCGCAAAAAGCGCGCCTGCCGGTTTACACCGCACAATAGGCGCATGCCAAGCGCCCCCGCATCCGCCCCCAGCCTTACCGCAGTCCAGCCGTCCATATGGCGCCCGCCCAGCCTCTCGGCCCGTGCTTGGCCGGTGTTCCTGCGCAACCTGCTGGTATGGCGCAAGCTGGCGTTTCCGAGCCTCGTGGGCAATATCGCCGAGCCGCTGATCTGGCTCGTCGCCTTTGGCTACGGAATGGGCGCGCTGGTGGGGCAGATCCAGGTGGAGGGGCAGACGGTTCCCTACATCCTGTTCCTGGCCAGCGGCTCGGTCTGCATGAGCGCCATGAACGCGGCAAGCTTCGAGGCGCTGTATTCGGCGTTCTCGCGCATGCATGTGCAAAAGACCTGGGAGGGCATCATGAATGCCCCCATCAGCCTGGACGACGTGGTGCTCGCCGAAATGCTCTGGGCCGCGTTCAAGGCGCTGTTCACGGTCTCGGCGATTTTGTGCGTGATGCTTGCCCTGGGAATCAGCCACAGCCCCAGGCTGTTGCTCGCCTGGCCCATTTTGCTGGGCGTGGGAATCATGTTTTCGAGCATTGCCCTGATCTTCAACGCGCTCGCCAAGGGCTACGATTTCTTCACCTACTACTTCACGCTGGGGCTCACGCCCATGATGTTCCTGTCGGGCGTGTTCTTCCCGCGCGCACAGTTGCCCCCTGTGGTGCGCGCCATCTCCGACTGGCTGCCGCTGACCCACGCGGTGGAACTGGTGCGGCCGCTGTTCATGAACCAGTGGCCCGTCGACGCACTGCGCCACGGCCTGGCGCTGGGGGGCACCACCGTGGCGGCGTTCTGGATCGCATTGGCGCTCACGCGCCGGCGCTTCAGAGCCTGAGGTGCGCATTCTGCGGCGCCGCGGCGGCGTTGTTCGTGGCGTAGAAATTGCTCGCGCGCAGGGATATGTATGACTGAGGCTTTGCGCATCGTGGTGGTGGCGCCGGATCTGGACGTTGCCGACCCGGGGGACGAGCACGCCGTGCGCTTGGCCGGGCGCTCGCGCGCGCTGCGCATCGGGCTGCTGGAGAACGGCTTCAACCTGGTGGCGACGCTGCCCGCGGATGTCTTTCTGAGCGAGCGCATCGCCCAGTTGCAGCCCGACCTGATCGTCGTGGACGCCGAAAGCGACGCGCGCGACGCGCTCGAGTATGTGGTGCTCGCCACGCGCGACGCGCGCCGCCCCATCGTGCTGTTCACGAACGACGAAGACACCTCGCACGTCAAGGACGCGGTGGCTGCGGGCGTTTGCGCCTATGTCGTCGCAGGCCTTGCGCCGCAGCGCATCCGCCCCATTCTGGACGTGGCCCTGGCGCGCTTTCGGCACGAGCAGGCTTTGCGCGCCGAACTCGCCGGGGCCCGGGCCGAACTGCGCGAGCGCAAGATCATCGAGCGCGCCAAGGGCCTGCTCATGCAGCGCCAGGGTCTGAGCGAACAGGAGGCCTACGCGAAGCTGCGCAAGGCCGCCATGGACAAGAGCCTCAGGCTCGCGGAACTGGCCCAGCGCATGCTCGATGCGCTGGACTTGCTGGACTGACGGCGCCCGCGTCCGCGTTCCCGGTGCAAAACCGGTGCGCGATGGTGCAGCGCACAAATCTGGTGCGCTGCGGCGTGCAGAGCCCGGTCCGCATTCGTCCGCGGGGATCGGGAGGCAGACGGGGCCCAGGGCTTGGGCTGCACGCGTCCCATGGCCCATGGCTTGCCCGCCCGGAATCCGCGTTGCTGGCACGCGGCTTGCACCAGCACCTGCAAGACCAATGCAGGTCGCACCACGGACAGCACCGACCCAATGGCGGGATCGCGCTTGTCCGTGTCGGAGCCCCGGGCTCCGCAATGGACAAAGGCGTCCCCGCCCGCACCCGGCTTTGCTGAGAGCAGCAACCGGGCGCGTGGTGAGGACGCCTTTCTTGTTTTTCACGCCACCAGGGACGCCCCATGACGAATAGCTTGAAACCAGCATCGACCGCCGCACCGTGCTGCAGGCCGCCGGTATCGGCGCCGTGGGCGCGGGCCCCGCGCTGCGCGCACTCGTGCACGCGCAGGGCTCGGACGCCCCGGAGAAAAAGGAGGTGAAGATCGGCTTTATTCCGCTGACCGACTGCGCCAGCGTGGTCATGGCCTCGGTGCTGGGAATCGACAAGAAATACGGTGTGAGCATCGTCCCCACCAAGGAGGCTTCCTGGGCCGGTGTGCGCGACAAGCTCGTGAACGGCGAACTCGACTTTGCCCATGTGCTCTACGGCTTGGTCTACGGGGTGCACCTGGGCATTGCCGGACCGAAGAAGGACATGGCCGTGCTCATGGGCCTGAACCACAACGGCCAGGCGATCACGCTGTCGCGCAAGCTCGCCGAAAAGGGCGCAGTCGATGGCGCGGGCCTGGCCCGGCTGATGGCGGCCGAAAAGCGCGAGTACACCTTTGCCCAGACCTTCCCCACCGGAACGCACGCCATGTGGCTGTACTACTGGCTCGCTGCGAATGGCATCGACCCGGTGCGCGACGCCAAGGTGATCACCGTGCCCCCGCCGCAGATGGTGGCGAACATGCGCGTGGGCAATATGGACGGCTTTTGCGTGGGCGAGCCCTGGAACCACCGCGCGATCATGGACGGCATCGGCGTGACCGCCACGACCACGCAGGAGATCTGGCGCGACCATCCGGAAAAGGTGCTCGGCACCACGTCCGAATTCGTGCGCCGGAACCCGAACACGGCGCGCGCCGTGACCGCCGCCATCCTGGAGGCCAGCCGCTGGATCGACGAGGGCCTGGCGAACAAGAATCGCATGGCCGAGACGATTGCCGGCAAAGCCTATGTGAACACCGACGTGCAGGGGATCAACCAGCGCATTCTGGGCCGCTACCAGGACGGCATGGGCAAGACCTGGGACGACCCGAACCACATGAAGTTCTTCAACGCCGGCGCGGTGAACTTCCCGTACCTGTCGGACGGCATGTGGTTTCTCACGCAGCACAAGCGCTGGGGCCTGCTGAAGGAGCACCCCGACTACGCCGCAGTCGCCCGGGCGGTGAACCGCATCGACATCTACAAGCAGGCGGCAGCGGCGTCCAAGACACCGCTGCCCAAGAGCGAGATGCGCAGCCAAAAGCTGATCGACGGTGTGCTCTGGGACGGCAAGGACCCCGCCCGGTACGCCGACAGTTTCAAGATCAGGGCCTGAACTTCCTGACCGACCCGCGAACAGGAGAACACCATGGTCAGTGCCGTGTTTCACGCCCCGCCCGATTCCGCCCCGGCGCGCAATGCCATGCCGCATGCAGCCGACGCTGCGGGCGCGGCCCGTGCCGCAAGCCCGGCGCCGCCAACGGAAAATCCCCCGGCCGCACGCCAGGCGGTCCGGACCCTGTCGCAAGGCTTCTGGCTCTGCGTGCTGCCGCCGCTGTGCGGCCTGGGGCTGCTCGTGGGCGTGTGGGCGCTGGTGTCCGCGAGCAGCGGCATTCCGGGCCCCCGGGAAACCTGGGCGCAGGCGCTGAAGGTGTTCGCCGACCCCTTCTATCGCAACGGCCCGAACGACCAGGGCCTGGGCTGGAACCTGCTGATGTCGTTGCAGCGCGTGGCCATCGGCTTTGGCATGGCGGCGCTGGTGGGCATTCCGGCGGGCTTCGTGATCGGGCGCTTCGACTTTCTGGGGCGCATGTTCAACCCGCTCATCAGCCTGCTGCGCCCGGTGTCCCCGCTGGCCTGGCTGCCGCTGGGTCTGCTGGTCTTCAAGGGCGCCAACCCGGCCGCCATCTGGACCATTTTCATCTGCTCCATCTGGCCCATGATCATCAACACCGCCGTGGGCGTGCAGCGTGTTCCGCAGGACTACATGAACGTGGCCCGCGTGCTGAATCTGTCCGAATGGAAGATCGCCACCCGGATCCTGCTGCCCGCCGTCCTGCCCTACATGCTCACCGGCGTGCGCCTGGCCGTGGGCACCGCCTGGCTCGTGATCGTCGCGGCCGAGATGCTCACTGGCGGCGTGGGCATAGGCTTTTGGGTGTGGGACGAGTGGAACAACCTGAACGTGAAGAACATCCTCATTGCCATCTTCGTGATCGGCGCCGTCGGGATGGTGCTCGAATACGCGCTCATCCGGCTCGCCAGCGCGTTCACGTTCGAGGAGGTCAGGGCATGAACGCCGGCAACCGGTTCATTGAAGTCCAGGGCGTGGAACAAAGCTTCAAGACGGCCAAGGGCCTGTTCCCCGCGCTGCGCGGGATCGATCTGGCGATTGCCCGCGGCGAGTTCGTCGCGCTCATCGGCCACTCGGGCTGCGGCAAGTCCAGCCTGCTGAACCTGATTGCCGGGCTGGCCACGCCCACGCGCGGCGTCCTGCTGTGTGCGAACAAGGAGATCCGGGGCCCCGGGCCGGAGCGCGCGGTGGTCTTTCAGAACCACTCGCTGCTGCCCTGGCTGAGCTGCTTTGACAATGTGTACTTGGCCGTGGAGCGCGTTTTTGGCGCCAAGGAAGACCGGGCCCGGCTCAGGCAGCGCACAGCCGACGCTCTGGCGCTGGTCGGCTTGGCGCACGCGGGGCAAAAGCGCCCCGGCGAAATCTCCGGTGGAATGAAGCAGCGCGTGGGAATCGCGCGCGCGCTGTCCATGGAGCCGCAGGTGCTGCTCATGGACGAGCCCTTCGGCGCACTCGACGCGCTGACCCGCGCCAGGCTGCAGGACGAGCTGCTGGAAATCGTTGCGCGCACGCAGAGCACCGTGGTCATGGTCACGCACGACGTGGACGAGGCCGTGCTGCTCGCCGACCGGATCGTGATGCTGAGCAATGGGCCGGCCGCAACCATTGGCGAGATCCTGTGCGTGGACCTGCCCCGCCCGCGCCTGCGCGTGGAACTGGCCGAGGACCCGCGCTACCTGCGCTGCCGCAAGGCGGTGATCGACTTTCTGTACACGCGCCAGGCGCATGTGGAGCGGGTGGACTGAGTCACTGCGCCGGGTCGCGCATTTCCCGGCGGATGGCGTCGATGGCCTGCAGCAGTTCGGGCGACAGGCGCGTTCCCCAGGCGTTCAGGTTTTCGTCGAGCTGCGCGGCGCAGGTCACGCCGATGATGCTGCTCGCCACCTGCCACTTGGTGTAGCAGAACGCGAGCGCCATCTGCGTGGGCGTCAGGCCGTTGGCGCGGGCCAGCGCGTTGTAGCGGCGCGCGGCCTGCAGCGCCTCGGGGCGCCCCCAGCGCTGCCCGCGCATCGACTCGTAGACGGTGATGCGCGCGTCCTTGGGTGCGCTCGGGCCCGTGGTGCCGCCCGCGTCGTACTTGCCCGTGAGCAGGCCAAAGCCCAGCGGCGAATAGGCGAGCAGCGATACCGCGAGCCGGTGGCAGGTTTCGTCGAGCGCGTTTTCCCAGCTGCGGTTGATCAGGCAGTACGGGTTCTGCACCGTGGCCACGCGCGGCAGGGCGTGCTGCTCGGCCAGGCGCACGAACTCGTGCACGCCGTAGGGCGTCTCGTTGGACAGGCCGATGCAGCGCACCTTGCCCGCCTGCACCAGCCGCGCCAGCGCCTGGAGCTGCTCGTGGATCGGCGTGCTCGATGCCTCCTTGGCCGGGTCGTAGTACAGGGCGCCGAACGCGGGCACGTGGCGCTCGGGCCAGTGGATTTGGTACAGGTCGATGACGTCGGTGCGCAGGCGGCGCAGGCTGCCCTCGCACGAGGCCGCGATGTCCGCCGCCGTCATGCCCCGGCCGCTGCGCACCCAGGGCATGCCGCGTCCAGGGCCCGCGACCTTGGTCGCGAGCACCAGCTTCTGGCGCGCGCCCGGATTCTTCGCCAACCAGTTGCCGATGATGCGCTCGGTGGCGCCGCAGGTCTCGGCGCGGGCGGGCACCGCGTACATCTCGGCGGTGTCGATGAAGTTCAGGCCGCGCTCCAGCGCGCGGCTCAGTATGGCGTGCGCGTCGGCCTCGGCGACCTGTTCGCCAAAGGTCATGGTTCCCAGGCAAATGGGGGTGACGCGCAAATCGCTCTGGCCAAGTTGGATTTTTGCATGGGTGGGGCCGGACGGCGGGCAGCGGAACGAGCGCGCAGGATAATGGATTTCCACGTCCCGCACCCTGCGGTGCGCACCCGCCCGAACCCCTGCCGACTCCACAGCCCCGCCCCCATGTACCAACCCCGCCACGCTTCGCGCAGCAGCACACTGGCGCTGCGCCATCTGAACTACCACGTGCGCCACTGGGGGCCGCAGGACAGCCCCCGGCCCGCGCTGGTGCTGCTGCACGGCTGGATGGACGTGAGCGCCTCGTACCAGTTCACGGTGGACGCGCTGCGGCAGGAGCGGCGCATCATTGCGCCCGACTGGCGCGGCTTCGGGGGCACGTCGAGCGCGCAGGCGGACCATTATTTCTTTCCCGACTACCTGGCCGACCTGGACCTGCTGCTGGACCACTGCGCCCCGGGCCAGGCCGTCGATCTGGTGGGGCACAGCATGGGCGGCAACGTGGCCATGATGTACGCCGGCGTGCGGCCCGATCGCGTGCGCCGGCTGGTCAATCTGGAGGGCTTTGGCCTGCCGGCCACACAGCCCGCGCAGGCCCCCGCGCGCTACGCGCAATGGATCGACGAGATCCGGCAACTGCACCAGGGCGCGATGGCCCTGAAGACCTACGACAGCGCCGACGGCGTGGCGCGCCGCCTCATGCGGACCAACCCCCGCCTGGCGCGGGACAAGGCCGAATGGCTGGCGCAGCACTGGGCGCGACCCAACGCCCGGGGGCAGTGGGAAATCCTCGGCGACCCCGCGCACAAGATCACCAGCGCGCAGCTCTTTCGCGTGGACGAGGTTCTGGCCATGTACGGGCGCATCAGCGCCCCGGTGCTCGCCGTCGAGGCCGACGCGAACAGCCTCGGCCAATGGTGGGGCGGCGAGTACACGCTGGACGAATACCACCAGCGCCTGCGCCATGTGCGCGACTGCCGCAGCGCCGTGGTGCGCGACGCCGGCCACATGCTGCACCATGACCAGCCCGGGCAGGTCGCGCAGCTCATCGAGCAGTTCCTGGACGCCGCGTGAGCGCAACAGCCTCGGCCAATGGTGGGGCGGCGAGTACACGCTGGACGAGTACCACCAGCGCCTGCACCATGTGCGCGACTGCCGCAGCGCCGTGGTGCGCGACGTCGGCCACATGCTGCACCTCGACCAGCCCGGGCAGGTCGCGCAGCTCATCGAGCAGTTCCTGGACGCCGCGTGAGCGCCCCGGAAGGGCCGCGCCGTTGTTCCCAGTTGTTCACAAATCCCGCCCGGGCAGCGTCCCGTGAGAAAATCGCGCGCCCACAAACCCACAGAACCGGCAGGACACCATGGACGCAGAACGTATCAACCTCATCGGCAACACCCTCTCTGACCTGATCGGGCGAACGCAGGCGTTGCGGAGGTATCTTTGACTTCGATGCCAAATTCGAACGCCTGAGAACCGTGAACGCAGCGCTGGAGGACCCGGCGGTCTGGAGTGATCCCCGCAAGGCGCAGGAGCTGGGCAAGGAAAAGAAGACCCTCGACGGCGTGGTGCTCACGCTCGACAGGCTGGTGCGCGAGCTCGCGGACAACGCCGAGCTGTTCGCGCTGAGCCGGGAAGAAAACGACACCGCCGGCCTGGCGGCGATCGAAGCCGAAACCGCCAAGCTCAGGCCCGAGATCGAAGCGCTCGAGTTCCGCCGCATGTTCGGCAACGAGGCCGATCCGCTGAGCTGCTTCATCGACATCCAGGCGGGCGCGGGCGGGACCGAGGCCTGCGACTGGGCCGGCATGCTGCTGCGCCAGTACCTGCGCTACGCCGAGCGCAAGGGCTTCAAGGCCGCAGTCGAGGAGGAAACGCCGGGCGACGTGGCGGGAATCAAGAGCGCCACGATCAAGGTCGAGGGGGAATACGCCTACGGCCTGCTGCGCACCGAAACCGGCGTGCACCGCCTGGTGCGCAAGAGCCCGTTCGACTCCTCGGGCGGGCGCCACACGAGCTTTGCCAGCCTGTTCGTCTACCCCGAGATCGACGACTCGATCCAGATCGACATCAACCCGGCCGACGTGCGCACCGACACCTTCCGCGCCAGCGGCGCGGGCGGCCAGCACATCAACAAGACCGACTCGGCCGTGCGCCTGACGCATATTCCCACGGGAATCGTCGTGCAATGCCAGGACGGCCGCAGCCAGCACGGCAACCGCGACATCGCGTGGCAGCGCCTGCGCTCGCGCCTGTACGACCATGAAATGCGCAAGCGCCAGCAAGCGCAGCAAAAGCTCGAAGACAGCAAGACCGACGTCGGCTGGGGCCACCAGATCCGCAGCTACGTGCTGGACAACAGCCGCATCAAGGACCTGCGCACCAACGTCGAAATCTCGGCCACGCAAAAGGTGCTCGACGGCGACCTCGACGCCTTCATCGAAGCCTCTCTGAAGCAGGGCCTGTGATGCGCACCGAAGCCATCATCTTCGACATGGACGGCACCATGGTCGATTCCATGCCCTGGCATTCCCGGGCCTGGGGCGAGTTTGCGCGGCGCCGCGCCGTGCCGATCGACCTGCCCGACTTCATGTCCCGCACCACGGGCCGCAACGGCGCCGAATGCCTGCACGAACTGCTCGGCCGCGCGCTCGTGCAGGACGAGGTGGACGCGCTCACGCGCGAGAAGGAAGACATCTACCGCGAATTGTTCGCGCCGCACTTCGCCGAGGTCGCGGGCTTTCGCCGCTTTGCCGCAGAGGTCGCCGAGCGCGGACTGAAGGTCGCCGTGGGAACGGCAGGCGACATCCACAGCGTGCGCTTCGTGCTGTCGCAGCTTGGCATGGAGCCTGCGCCCCTGGCCATCGTGCGCGGCGACGAGGGGCTGCCCGGCAAGCCCCGGCCGGATATTTTTCTCGAGGCGGCGCGGCGCATCGCGGCGCAGCCCGCGCATTGCATCGTCTTTGAAGACGCTCCCTTCGGCATCGAAGCCGCCCGGCGCGCGGGCATGCGCGCCGTGGCCATCTGCAGCACGCACAGCGCGCAGGAACTCGCGGGCCCGCACGTGCTCGCCGCCGTGCGCGACTACACCGAACTCATGAACACCGACTTTCTGGAGCGCATCCATGTTGCCACTGCATGAGGCCGATACCGGTGGCGACGGCGCAGGCCCGGCGCACGCCATTCGCCGCGAGGACTACTGCGCGCCCGCATTCTGGATCGACAGCGTGGATCTCACGTTCGACCTGGACCCCCAGAAGACGCGCGTGCTCAACCGCATGACGCTGCGCCGCAACCCGGACCTGGCCGCGCAGCCGCTGAGACTCGACGGCGAGGACCTGAACCTGGCGCGCGTGCTCGTCGATGGCCAGGGTTGCTCGTTCAAGATGGAGGGCCAGCGCCTGGTGCTGGAAAAGCTGCCGGACAGCGCGCCCTTCACGCTGGAGATCTTCAGCACCTGCTGCCCGGTGAAGAACACGCAGCTCATGGGCCTGCACATGAGCCAGGGCAGTTTCTTCACGCAGTGCGAGGCCGAGGGTTTTCGGCGCATCACCTACTTTCTCGACCGCCCGGACGTGATGGCCAGCTACAGCGTCACGCTGCGTGCCGACCGGGCCCTGTACCCGGTGCTGCTGTCCAACGGCAACCTGGTCGCCAGCGGCGCGCTCGAGGGCGGGCGCCACTTTGCGCGCTGGGTCGATCCGCACAAAAAACCCTGCTACCTGTTCGCGTTGGTCGCGGGCAAGCTGGTGGCGCGCGAGCAGCGGATCAGGAGCCTCTCGGGCCGCGAGCACCTGCTGCAGGTGTACGTGCGCCCCGGTGACCTGGCCAAGACCGAGCACGCGATGCGCGCGCTGATGCACAGCGTGGCCTGGGACGAGGCGCGCTTCGGCCTGCCGCTCGACCTGGAGCGCTTCATGATCGTCGCGACCAGCGACTTCAACATGGGCGCCATGGAGAACAAGGGCCTGAACATCTTCAACACCAAGTACGTGCTCGCCAGCGAGGCCACCGCCACCGACACCGACTACGCGTACATCGAAAGCGTGGTCGGCCACGAGTATTTCCACAACTGGACGGGAAACCGCGTGACCTGCCGCGACTGGTTCCAGCTGAGCCTCAAGGAAGGGCTCACGGTGTTTCGCGACCAGGAGTTCAGCCAGGACCTGGCGGGCAGCGCGTCGGCCCGCGCCGTCTTGCGCATCAAGGACGTGCGCGTGCTGCGCACCATGCAGTTTGCCGAAGACGCCGGCCCCATGGCGCACCCGGTGCGGCCCGACAGCTACGTCGAGATCGACAACTTCTACACCGTCACCGTCTACGAAAAGGGCGCCGAGGTGGTGCGCATGATGCATACCCTGGTCGGGCGCGAAGGCTTTGCGCGCGGCCTGAGGCTGTACTTCGAGCGCCACGACGGCCAGGCCGTGACCTGCGACGATTTCGCGCAGGCCATTGCCGACGCCAACCCGGCGAGCGCGCTGGCGCGCCTGCTGCCCCAGTTCAAGCGCTGGTACAGCCAGGCCGGAACGCCGCGCGTGCGCGCCTCGGGCAGCTACGACGCGGCCACGCGCTGCTACACGCTCAGCCTGGCGCAAAGCTGCGCGCCCACGCCCGGACAGCCCGACAAACAGCCCTTCGTCATCCCCGTGGAACTGGGACTGCTCAGCGCCAGCGGCGCCGCCCTGCCGCTGCACCTGGCGACGCGGCCCCGCACGCTGCGGCGTCAGACGCAGCCTCACACCTCGTGGTGCTCACCGAAGCCGAGCAGACGCTGGTCTTCAGCGACCTGGACGGCGAACCCGTGCCCTCGCTGCTGCGCAACTTCAGCGCCCCCGTGCTGCTGGACATGGCCTGCACCGACTCCCAGCTGCTCACGCTGCTGGCGCACGACACGGACCCGTTCAACCGCTGGGAGGCCGGCCAGCGGCTGGCGCTGCGCAGGGCCATGGCGGCGATCGCCGACAAGGCATGTGGCGCCAACGGCCGCATCGGGCAGCCGATTCTCTGCGCGGAGTTCGTCGCGGCGATGCGCGGCGTCCTGCGCCACCCCACGCTCGAGCCGGCCTTCAAGGACTTGGTGCTCATGATGCCGTCGGAGAGCTACATCGCCGAACAGCTCGACGTGGTCGATCCGCAGCGCGTCCACACCGTGCGCGAAGCCATGTGCGAGCAGCTTGCGCTGGCGTTGCACGCCGACTGGGTCTGGGCCTGGGAGCAGAGTCAGAGCCGCGGCGGCTACTGTCCCGACCCGGCGTCGTCCGGCCGCCGCGCGCTCGGCGGTCTGGCGCTGAGCTTGCTGTGCCTGGCCGCCCGGAGCACGGGCGACACGCTCTGGCCCGCAAAGGCCTACCAGTGCTTCAAGGACGCGACGAACATGACCGAGCGCTTCAACGCGCTCGTGGCGCTGGTGTCCTGCGACAGCGAACTCGCGGCCCCGGCGCTGGCGCGTTTTCATGCGCAGTTCCGCGACGAGCCGCTGGTCGTCGACAAATGGTTCGCGCTGCAGGCGACGGCGTTCGACCGTGGCGGCAACGTGCTGCCTGTCGTGCGCCAGCTCATGCAGCACCCGGACTTCAACCTGAAGAATCCGAACCGCGCGCGCAGCCTGCTCTTTGGCTACTGCAACGCCAACCCGGGCGCGTTCCACCGCGCGGACGCGGCGGGCTATGTGTTCTGGCGCGAGCGCGTGCTCGAAATCGACCCCATCAACCCCCAGATCGCCGCGCGCCTGGCGCGC
>NZ_AFAL01000480.1 GCF_000193225.1 Verminephrobacter aporrectodeae subsp. tuberculatae At4
CGTTCGCGCTGTTCGCGCAGGGCATCGGCAAGGTCGTCAAGGTGGATTCCCGGACCATCGACATCTTCCTGTCCGCGCCGAATCCGGTGCTGCTGCGCCAGCTGACGGAGCTGCGCATCATGAGCCGCTCCTGGGCGCAGAAGAACCAGTCGCTCGATCCCAAGGAACTCACGAGCACGGAGGAAAACTTCGCGCACCGCAATGCCATGGGAACCGGGCCCTATACGCTGGAATCGTGGCAGCCCGACGTGAAGATGGTGTTCAAGCGCAACCCCCACTGGTGGGGCACGATGGAGGGCGACGTGAGCGAGATGGTCTATCTCCCGATCAAGTCCGCCGCCACGCGCATGGCGGCGCTGCTGTCGGGAGAGGTGGACATGGTGCTCGACCCCGCGCCGCAGGACCTGGCGCGGCTGCGCGCCAACCCCGAAATGAAAGTGGTCGATGGACTGGAATTCCGCACCATTCTTCTCGGCATGGACCAGTTCCGCGAGGAACTGCCGGGCTCGAACGTCAAGGGCAGGAACCCGCTCAAGGACGTGCGCGTGCGCCGGGCCCTGTACCAGGCCATCGACGCGCAGGCGATTGCGCGCAGCATCATGCGCGGCCTGGGCAGACCCAACGGCACCCTCGTGGCGCCCATGGTGGCTGGCTATACCGAGGCGGTCGGCAAGCGCCTGCCGTACAGCGTCGAGGCGGCCAAGAAGCTGCTCGCCGAGGCCGGCTACCCGGACGGCTTCGAGGTGGACTTTGCCTGCCCGAACAATCGCTACGTCAACGACGAGGCCATTTGCCAGGCCGTCACGGCCATGTGGTCGCGGGTGGGCGTGAGGGCCAGGCTGCGCACCTTGCCGCTCGTGAGCTACTTCCCGATGGTCAAGCGCTACGAGGCCAGCATCTACATGCTGGGCTGGGGCGTGGCCACGTTCGACGCGCTGAACGGCCTGCAATCGCTGGTGCGCACGAAGGGCGAAAGCTCGGTGGACGGGAACAACAACATGGGCCGCTACAGCCATCCGCGCATGGACTACCTCGTGGACCGCATCAAGGTGGAGACGGACGCGCCCGTGCGCGCGCGCATGCTCACCGAGGCGCTGCAACTGTCCAACGACACCGTATCGCACATCCCCTTGCACGACCAGGTGATCCCCTGGGCGATGAAGCGGAACGTCGATCTCGTGCACCGCGCGGATAACCGCGTGGACGTCCGCACGGTCCGGGTGAACTGACTCCCCTGCCCGCAAGCACAGCCGTGGCGCGCCCCCATTGAATAGTCACCCGACCCTCCGATGCTTGCCTTCGTATTGCGTCGCCTGATTCAGGCGGTGGCCGTCATGGTCACGGTGGCCTTCATCTCCTTCCTGCTGTTCCAGCACGTCGGAGACCCCGTGGTTTTCCTGCTCGGGCAGGACGCCACGGCGCAGCAGATCCGCGAACTGCGCAGCGCCCTCGGGCTGGACCAATCCTTCGTCGTGCAGTTCTGGCATTTCCTGCTGAACGCGGTGCAGGGCGAGTTCGGCCTGAGCCTGCGCCAGGGGGCGAAGGTGTCGCGCCTGATCGCCGAGCGCTTCCCCGCGACGCTGGAACTGGCCCTGGTGGCCGCGCTGCTGGCGCTGGCGATCGGCGTTCCCATGGGGGTGTACGCGGCCCTGCGGCGCGGCACGTTCACCAGCCAGCTGTTCATGATGCTCTCGCTGCTCGGGGTGTCGTTGCCGACCTTTCTGATCGGCATCCTGCTGATCCTGGTGTTCTCCGTGACCCTGGGCTGGTTCCCGAGTTTTGGCCGGGGCGAGGTGGTGCAACTCGGGGGCTGGAGCACCGGGCTGCTCAAGGCCAAGGGCTGGCACCACATTGTCTTGCCGGCGACCACGCTGGCCATTTTTCAGCTCACGCTGATCATGCGGCTGGTGCGCGCGGAGATGCTCGAGGTGCTGCGCACCGACTACATCAAGTTTGCGCGCGCCCGCGGCCTCACGAACCGCGCCATCTACTTTGGCCACGCGCTCAAGAACACGCTGGTTCCCGTGATGACCATTACCGGGCTGCAACTCGGCGGCCTGATTGCGTTTGCCATCATCACCGAGACGGTGTTCCAGTGGCCCGGAATGGGCCTGTTGTTCATACAGGCCGTGACCTTTGCCGACATTCCCGTGATGGCCGCCTATCTGTGCCTGATCGCCCTGATCTTCGTGCTGATCAATCTGGTGGTGGACCTGCTGTACTTTGCCGTCGATCCCCGTCTGCGCGTGGACAAGGCGGGAGGCCATTGATGCAAGCCGTGCGTCTGAAGGCGGGGGGGCGGCCGTTTGCGCACATCGCCCAATACCATTCCGAGCTGACCGCGTTGCGGCGCGACCTGCACGCGCACCCCGAGCTCGGTTTTGAAGAGGTCTATACCAGCCGGCGCGTGAAGGAAGCCCTCGCGCTGTGCGGGGTTGACGAGATCCACGAGGGCATGGGGCGCACGGGCGTGGTCGGCGTGATCCGGGGCCGCAGCACCTCCAGCGGTTCCCTGGTGGGACTGCGCGCCGACATGGACGCCCTGCCCCTGGCGGAGCACAACGACTTCGCCTGGAAGTCGTGCAAGCAAGGGCTCATGCACGGCTGCGGGCACGACGGCCACACCGCCATGCTCGTGGGCGCGGCGCGCTATCTGGCGCAAACGCGCAACTTCGACGGCACGGCGGTGCTCGTGTTCCAGCCGGGCGAAGAGGGCTACGCCGGCGCGCGCGCGATGATGGACGACGGCCTGTTCGAGCGCTTTGCGGTGCAGTCCATCTTTGCCATGCACAACTGGCCGGCGCTCCCCCCCGGCACCGTGGGAATCAACTCCGGCCCGATGATGGCTGCGGCCGACCGCGTCACCATCGAGATCACGGGCCGCGGCGGCCACGGCGCGCACGCCTACCAGACCGTGGACGTGGTGCTGGTCGCCGCGCACATCGTCACGGCCGCGCAGAGCATCGTGGCGCGCAATGTGCGGCCCATCGACAGCGCCGTGCTCAGCCTGTGCGCCGTGCAGGCGGGCGACCTGGGCGCGTTCAGCGTGCTGCCCGCAACGGCGAAGCTGGTGGGCACCGTGCGCAGCTTCGATCCGCAGGTGCAGGAGATGGTGGAAAAGCGCCTCAAGGAACTGTGCCCCGCGATCGCCCTGGGCCTGGGCGCCAGCGCCAGCGTGCACTACGAGCGCATGTATCCGGCCACGATCAACAGCGAGAGCGAGTCCCTGTTTGCCGGCGACGTGGCCGAGTCCCTGGTGGGCGCGGACCACGTGCTGCGCGATATCGAGCCCAGCATGGGCTCCGAGGATTTCGCGTTCATGCTCCAGACCGTCCCCGGGGCCTATCTGCGCATCGGCCAGGGCGCGGGTGCCAGCGGCAGCGCCCTGCACAACAGCCGCTACGATTTCAACGACGACATCCTGCCGCTGGGCGCCGCGCTGCACGCCGGCCTGATCGAGCGGGCGATGCCGCTGGCCGCGCCCTGAAGGCGGGGCGCAGCCGAGTCATGCCAGCCGCAAGTTCCACCCCTTTTTTCGTCCCCTTTGGGGGCAGCAGGAGATTTGCCATGAAATTCCGAAGGAAAGCCGCTGTGGCCGCTGCCACGCTGGCAGCGGCGGGTCTGGCGGCGCATGCGCAGACGATCCGCATCGCGAACCAGGGCGACGCGCTCTCCATGGACCCGCATTCCTTCGACGAAACGCTGCAACTGAGCGTCACCGGCAACCTGTACGAGCCACTGGTCGGGCGCAACAAGGACATGAGCCTGGCCCCCATGCTGGCTACCCGCTGGAAGCAAACGGCGCCCACCGTATGGCGTTTCGATTTGCGCCGGGGCGTGCAATTCCATGACGGCACCCCCTTTACCGCCGCCGACGTGGTGTTCAGCCTGGCGCGCACCCAGGTCGAAGGCTCGGACATGAAGACCTACAGCAATGAATTCAAGGAGGTGCGCAAGATCGACGACTACACCGTGGAGATCGAGACCAAGGCGCCGTTCCCCATCCTGCCCGACGCGCTCACGCGCGTGTACGTCATGAGCCGGAAATGGTGCGAGGCGAACCAGGCGCTGGGGCCGGTGGACCGCCGCAAGGGCATAGAGAACGCGGCCTCGTTCCGTGCCAACGGCACCGGACCCTTTCGCCTGCGCGAGCGCCAGCCCAGTGTGCGCACCGTGTTCACGCGCAATGGCAGCTACTGGGGCCAGATCGAGGGGAACGCCAGCGAGGTGGTGTACCTGCCCATAGGCAACGAGGCCACCCGGGTTGCGGCCCTGCTCTCGGGGCAGGTGGACGTCATGGAGCCGGTCCCGGTGCAGGACATCGAGCGCGTGAACCGCGGCGCCGACACCCGCGTGGTCACCGGCCCCGAGCTGCGCACGCTTTTCCTGGGAATGGATCAGAAGCGCGACGAACTGCTCTACGCCGACGTGAAGGGAAAGAACCCCTTCAAGGACCGGCGCGTGCGCCAGGCCTTCTACCAGGCGATCGACATCGAGGGCATCAAGCGCAGCGTGATGCGCGGCGCGTCCAACCCGTCGGCGCTGATGGTGGGCCCGGGCGTGAATGGCTTCCAGCCCGACGCCAAACGCCTGCCCTACGACGTGGAAGCGGCGAAGAAACTGATGCTCGAAGCGGGCTACCCGAATGGCTTTGAAGTCGCGATGAACTGCCCGAACGACCGCTACGTGAACGACAGCCGCATCTGCCAGACGGTTGCGGCGAATCTGGCGCGCATCCACGTCAGGATCAAGCTGCAGGCCGAGACCAAGGGCTCGTACTTCCCCAAGATCCTGCGCCGCGACACCAGCTTCTACCTGCTCGGCTGGACGCCGCCGACCTCGGACGCGCACAACGCGCTGAACGCGCTGATGCACTGCCCGGACGAGGCCGGCTCCGGCCAGTACAACCTGGGCGCGTACTGCAACCCCAAGCTCGACGAGCTGACGCTCAGGATCCAGTCCGAAAACGACAAGACCCGGCGCAACGCCCTGATCAGGGAAGCGTTCGAACTGCACGCCGCGGACATTGGCCACCTGCCCCTGCACCAGCAGGTGCTGGCCTGGGGTGTGAAGAGGAACGTCCAGCTCGTGCAGATGGCGGACAACACGATGCAGTTCAAATGGATGCGCATCAACCCGTGACCCACCCGCAGCGCCGCGCACGATTGCCGCAATGAAAACAAGCCTTGCCCGCTGGCTGGACAGCGATATCGTCCACAGCTTTCGCAGTTCGCCGGTGGCCATGCTGGCCGCGGCGGTTGCGCTGCTCTGCGTGTTCTGTTCGGTGTTTGCCGGATGGGTCGCGCCGCACAACCCCTTTGACCTGAGCACGCTCGAACTCGGCGATGCGCGGCGCCCCCCGCCTGGGCCGCAGAGGGTTCGATGAAGTACCTGCTGGGGACCGACGACCAGGGGCGCGACATCCTCTCCGCGCTGATCTACGGCGCGCGCATCTCGCTCGTCGTGGGACTCGCTTCGGTGCTGCTGTCGGTGTGCGTCGGCGTGAGCTTCGGGCTGCTCGCCGGCTTTCGCGGCGGCTGGGTGGACGCCGTGCTGATGCGCCTGTGCGACGTGATGCTGTCCTTCCCCGCGATCCTCGTGGCGCTGCTGATTGCCGGCGTCGGCCGGGCCTTGTTTCCCCATGCCCACGAGTCGCTGGCCTTTGGCGTGCTGATCCTGTCCATCTCGCTCACCGGCTGGGTGCAGTACGCGCGCACGGTGCGCGGCTCGACGCTGGTCGAGCGCAACAAGGAATACGTGCAGGCCGCGCGCGTGACCGGCGTCTCCCCGCTGCGCATCATGCGCCGCCACGTGCTGCCCAACGTCCTGGGGCCGGTGCTGGTGCTGGCCACGATACAGGTGGCGACGGCCATCATCACCGAGGCCACGCTGTCCTTTCTGGGCGTCGGCGCGCCGCCCACCTCGCCCTCGCTGGGAACGCTGATCCGCATCGGCAACGACTACCTGTTCTCGGGCGAATGGTGGATTACCGTATTCCCCGGCGCCATGCTGGTGCTCATCGCCCTGTCGGTCAACCTGCTGGGCGACTGGCTGCGTGATGCCCTGAACCCGCGCCTGCGCTGAACAACCGGTGCCCCCATGCCGCTTCTGGAAGTCAAAAACCTCGTCGTCGAATTCCCGGGCCGCCGCGGCACGCTGCGCGCGCTCGACGACATCAGCTTCTCCATCGCCCCCGGCGAAATCCTGGGCGTGGTCGGCGAGTCAGGCGCCGGCAAATCGCTCACGGGCGCGGCCATCATCGGACTGCTGGAGCCGCCGGGCCGGGTGGCGTCGGGCCAGATCCTGCTCGAAGGCCGGCGCATCGACAATCTCGACAACGAGCAGCTGCGCCATATCCGCGGCCGGCGCATCGGCGCGGTTTTCCAGGACCCGCTGACCTCGCTGAACCCGCTGTACACGGTGGGCCGCCAGCTCAGCGAAACCATTTTGACGCACCTGCCCGTGACGCCCGCCGAGGCCCGCCAGCGCGCCATTGCGCTGCTCCAGGACACCGGAATTCCCGCCGCTGCGCAGCGCATCGATCACTACCCGCACCAGTTCTCCGGCGGCATGCGCCAGCGCGTGGTGATTGCGCTGGCGCTGGCCGCCGAGCCGCAACTCATCGTCGCCGACGAGCCGACGACGGCGCTCGACGTGTCGATACAGGCGCAGATCATCACGCTGCTGAAAAACATTTGCCGATCGCGCGGCGCGGCCGTGATGCTGATCACGCACGACATGGGCGTGATCGCCGAGACCTGCGACCAGGTGGCCGTGCTGTACGCCGGCCGCGTCGCCGAGATCGGCCCGGTGCACGAGGTCATCAACCGGCCCGCGCATCCCTATACCAGCGGCCTGATGGCCTCCATCCCGGACATGACGCAGGAGCGCGAGCGCCTGAACCAGATCGACGGCGCCATGCCCCGCCTGAACGCCATTCCCGCAGGCTGCGCGTACAACCCGCGCTGCCCCAGGGCCCATGCGCGCTGCCTGAGCGAGCGCCCCGAGTTGCTGCCCGCCGGCGCCACCCGCGCCGCCTGCTGGCTGCACGCCGGCGCCACGCAGGCGCAGGAGGCCGCATGAGCGCCGCCGCTCCCGCCGCCGGCGCCGCTGCCAATGACCCGGGCAACGCCGCCCCGCCCCTCGTGCAGGCGCACGACCTGGCGAAGACCTTCGACGTCTCCGCCCCCTGGCTGAACCGCGTGCTCGAGCGCCGGCCGCGCACGCTGCTGCACGCGGTAGACGGCGTGGACTTCGGCATCGA
The DNA here is from genome assembly GCF_000193225.1 of Verminephrobacter aporrectodeae subsp. tuberculatae At4. GTDB lineage: Bacteria > Pseudomonadota > Gammaproteobacteria > Burkholderiales > Burkholderiaceae_C > Acidovorax > Acidovorax aporrectodeae. The sequence goes on from NZ_AFAL01000480.1 coordinate 7,265, forward strand.
GAGGGGCAAGACGCTGGCGCTGGTGGGCGAGTCCGGCTGCGGCAAGAGCACGGTCGCCCGCCTGCTCGTGGGCCTGTACCCGCCCACGCGCGGCGGCTTCGTGTTCGACGGCCAGGACGCGCACGCCGCGTTCCAGGGCCGCGGCGCGCGCGCCATGCGGCGCCGCATCCAGATGATCTTCCAGGACCCCTACGCGAGCCTGAACCCGCGCTGGCAGGTGGCAGACATCGTCGGCGAGCCGTTGCACGAGCATGGGCTGGTGACGGACAAGGCCGCCCTCGCGCAGCGCGTGGGCGAACTGCTCGGGTCCGTGGGCCTGTCGCCGCAGGACATGGCGAAGTACCCGCACCAGTTCTCGGGCGGCCAGCGCCAGCGCATCTCGATCGCGCGGGCGCTGGCCACCGAGCCCGAGTTCCTGGTCTGCGACGAGCCCACCTCGGCGCTCGACGTGTCGGTGCAGGCGCAGGTGCTGAACATCATGAAGGACCTGCAGCGCCAGCGGCAGCTGACCTATCTGTTCATCAGCCACAACCTGGCCGTGGTGCACCATGTGAGCGACCAAGTGGGCGTGATGTACCTGGGTCGCCTGGTGGAACTCGCGGACAAGCGCCAGCTGTTCGACGCGCCGCGCCACCCCTACACGCGCATGCTGCTCGACGCCATCCCGAAGATGCACGACACGGGCCGCCCGCGCACGCCGGTGCAGGGCGAGGTGCCGAACCCGTTGAACCCGCCGCCGGGCTGCGCCTTCAACCCGCGCTGCCCGCATGCGAATGCGCGCTGCCGCGCCGAGCGGCCGCAGCTCCAGAGCCTGGGCGGCATACGGATCGCCTGCCATGCGGTGCAGGAGGGGCGGGTTTGAATTCCCGCCCGCGCGCGGCGTGCGCGCCGACGCATGCGCGCATCACCGGGTTCTTCACCCTGGTGAAAACGAGTACGCGAAGGGGCTTCCGCAAGCCGCATGATGGCCGTCTCGGAGGCACGCTGATGAGAGCCGTCCAGATCGATCACTTCACTTTGCGGGTTGCTGCAGACAGCTTGCCCGTTCTGCTGGATTTCTACTCGCGGGTCCTGCGCTTGCGCGAGGGAGACCGGCCACCGTTCCCGTTTCCCGGGCACTGGCTGTACGCCGACGCGCAGGCGCTCGTGCACCTGGCCGGGAATGCACCCGACGGCGAGCCTGCACCAGCGGATGCGTTGCCCACGGGCAAGCTGAACCACGTCTCGCTGCGCACCTGCGGCCTGAAGAGCGCACGCGAACACCTCGCGGCGCAGGGCGTCGATTGGCAGGAGGCGTCGGTGCCGGGCGTTGCGCTGCACCAGCTTTTCTTGCGCGACCCCGTGGGACTCAGGATCGAGCTCACTTTCGACGCCGCCGAGCTCGCGCTGGCCGGCCCCTCGACCCGAGCGGTGGCGTACTGATGTCCGCGCCCTGCGCCCGCGTGGGCCTCGCGCTCGGCCCGGCCGGTACGCCGCAGCCGGCTCTGACCCGGCGACCGGGGACAAGCGCATGAAAAGGCGTGGCCTGCTGCAAGGCGTCGCGGCCGGCGCGGCGCTCGGGCCCTGGGTCCACACGGTGGCGCAGGACCGCTACGCCAAGTACCGGGGCCAGACCCTCGTCGTCAACTACCCGGCGCACCCGCACTACGACCAAGCCGAGAAGCTGTTCGCCGAGTTCAGCGCCACGACCGGAATCCGGGTCGAGCGTGACAAGATGCAGTACCTGCGCATGAAGGACAAGCAGGTGCTCGAAATGGGCAAGAAGGGCCATGGCGACTACGACGTGATCGTCTACGTGGTGATGTGGAAGACCGAGTACGTGAAGAAGAACCTGCTGGAGTCGCTGGAGCCGTACTTTGGCAACAAGGCGCTCGCCGATCCCGCCTGGGACCAGAACGACATCATCACCAAGTATTGGGAGACGAACGCCCTGGTGGGCGGCCCGAAGACGTACCTGCCCGGCCCCGGCGCGCGGCCCTATGGCATTCCGTTCGGCGCGGAGACCGGCGTTCTGGCCTACCGCGCCGACATCCTGGAAAAGCACGGGATCGCGGTGCCCAAGACCTACGACGAGTTGCTCCGGGCCTGCCACACCATCAAGGACCGGGAGGGCATCGGCGGTCTGAGCTCGCGCGGGCAGACCGGCCATCAGGTCACTGCGGCCTGGCTGCTGCATCTGACGCCGCATGGCGGGGAGGTGTTCGACAGCAACTGGCGCGCGGCCTTCAACAACGCGCAGGGCGTGCGCGCGGCGGAAATACTCCGGGAGATCGTCGCTACCGGACCGGCCGGAATCCCGAGCTATGGTTTCGGCGAGATGCAGAACGCCTTCCTGCAGGGCCAGGCGGCGATGTACCTCGACTCCGTTTCGGTATTCGGCCCGGTGCGCGACCCGGCGAAGAGCAAGATCGTCGGCAAGGTCGGCTACGCGGTGCATCCGAGGGGCACGCAGCATTCGGCCCAAAGCGGCGGATTCGCGCTGGCGATCCCCCGGAACGCGCGCAACAAGGACGCCGCCTTCCTCTTCATGCAGTGGATGACCAGCAAGCAGGCGGACCTGAAGATCGGTCTGGCCGGCGGCAACATCAACCGCTGGAGCACGGTGGACAACGCCGACGTCGGCAAGAAGTACGCCATCGAGATACCCGCCCTGCGCGCGGCACTGAAGATCGCCAACCCCGATTGGCGGCCGTTGATCCCCGAGTGGGACCACATCAGCCAGCAGATCCTCGGCCAGGCCCTGTCCGACGTGATTGCCGGGAGCCGGCCCGCAAAGCAGGCGCTCGACGCGGTCGTGAAGAACGCCGAGGACGTGCTGCGCAAGGGCGGGTGGATCAGGAACTGACGCGCAAACCCCGCAAACCCCGCAAACCCCGCAAACCCCGATGACCCCGATGACCCCGGCAGCACGCATGGCGCGTTTGACGCCGTATGCCTACATCCTGCCTGCGCTGCTCGTCATGCTCGCGGGGCTGGTGTACCCGATCGCCAACGCGGTGCAGCTCAGTTTCTACGACTGGCCGATGGGGACGGATTTCGATACCGCACGCTTCGTCGGGATCGAGGCCTTCGTCCAGATGCTCGAGTCCCCGCAGGTCTGGACCTCCATGGGAGTCACCCTGGCCTTCGTGTTCATTGCCGTCACGGCAGAGCTGCTGCTCGGCGTGGCGCTCGCGCTCTTCCTCGAAAAACCGGTCCGCGGGATGCGCTTTTTCCGCTCCCTCTTCGTTCTGCCGATGATGATCGCGCCGATCTGCGTCGGCCTGATCTGGCGCTACCTGTTCGACGCCAGCTTCGGCCCCATCAACCAGGCGCTCGCGTGGATCGGCATCGCGCCGCAGGCATGGCTCGCCAGCCCGGCGCTGGCCTTCGGCGCGATGGTGCTCACCGACATCTGGCAGTGGACGCCCTTCGTGCTGATCATGGTGCTCGCCGGCCTGCAGGGGCTCGACGAGAGCGTGATGGAGGCCGCGCGCATGGACGGCGCCAACGGGTGGCAGCAAATCGTGCGCGTGAAGCTCCCGATCGTCCAGCCGATCCTCATCGTGACGCTGCTGGCGCGCATGATTGACGGCTTCCGCGGCCTGGAGGTGATCTACGTCATGACCTTTGGCGGCCCGGGCCTGAGCACGGAACTGTTCTCGCTGCACATCTTCAAGGCGGCATTCATCAGCCAGAAGCTGGGCTACTCGGCCGCGCTGTCGATCCTGCTGTTGGTCATCGTGTCGGCGCTGTCGCTTGCGATCCTGCTGATCTCCAACCCCCTCAAGGCCGCGTCCCGTCGATGACCCACGCCGAAGCCACGCCACGCGGCTCGCCGCTGCACTACACGATCCTGACGCTGCTGGCCGCTGCCTGCCTGCTGCCGATGCTGATCATGGCGTTGACCTCGGTGAAGACCGAGGCGCAGATATTCGACACGCGGTGGTCCTGGCTGTTTGCGCCGACCCTGGAGAACTACCGCGCGGTGATCCAGGACCAGCACATCGACCGCTACATGCTCAACAGCCTGAAGGTCTCGCTTTGCGCGACGCTCATCACGCTGACGCTGGGCACCATGTGCGCCTACGCGATGGCGCGTTTCCGCTTCCTGGGCCGCGCACCGCTGAGCTATTCGACGCTGATCCTGCGCACCCTGCCGCCGGCCGTGCTCGCGGTGCCCGTGTTCGTCATCTGGTCGGACTGGGGCATCGGGGACACGCTCTCGGGCGTGGTGCTGGTGTACGTGGCATTGAATCTTCCGTTCACCATCTGGCTGCTCTACGGCTTCATCGACCAGGTGCCGGTGGAACTCGAGGAGGCCGCAGCCATCGACGGTTGCGGTCCCTTCAAGGTGTTCTACAAGATCGTTCTGCCGCTGCTGCGGCCGGGCCTGGCCGCAGCAGCGATCTTCACCTTCCGGCTCGCGTGGAACGAGTTCATCCTGGGCTTCATCCTGACCAACCGGATCACGCGCACATTGCCCGCGTCGATCTCCAACTACATCACCGACACCGGTGTGGAGTGGGGAAGGATCATGGCCGCGGGCGTGCTCATCGCGCTGCCGCCACTGATCTTCACTTTCGTTGCGGCCAAGCAAATCATCACCGGCCTGACCGCTGGTTCCGTCAAGGGCTGAGGCCCGTAGCAAGCAAGGATATCGAGCATGGACCGACAAGCGTTGATCGACTCGTCCGTCGGGACCGGCTTCGGACCCGACGGCATGGCGCTCCAGGCCGGAGCCTGCGCGCGCATCCCGGGAGAATCTGTGCGTCCCGTGGTGAAGAAAGTCGGAATCATCGGCCTGGGCGCGATGGGCGCCGGCATCGCGCGGACGCTGCGCGCCAACGGCTACGAGGTGCATGCGTGCGACCTGCGGCCGGGCGCGGCGGCGGCCTTCGCCGCGCAGGGCGGCGTCGCCTGCGGCACCCCGGCCGAAGTCGCAGCGGCCTGCGAGGTGCTGGTGAGCGTCGTCGTTGACGCGGCGCAGACCGAGTCCGTGCTGTTCGGTCCAGGCGGTGCCGCTGCGGCGATGAAGCCCGAGAGCACCTTCATCATGTGCTCCACGGTGGATCCGAACTGGTCGGTCGCGCTCGAGGAGCGCTTGGGCCAGGTCGGCATTCACTACATCGACGCGCCGATCTCCGGCGGCGCCGCCAAGGCCGCTGCCGGGCAAATGACGGTGATGTCGTCCGCCAGGCCGCAAGCCTATGCGCGCGCGGGCGCGGTGCTCGAGGCCATGGCCGGCAAGGTCTACCGCCTGGGCGAGCGCGCGGGCGTGGGCAGCCAGGTGAAGATCATCAACCAGCTGCTGGCCGGCGTGCACATCGCGGCGGCTGCCGAGGCGATGGCGCTGGGCCTGCGCGCGGGGGTTGACGCCGCAGCGCTCTACGAGGTGATCACGCACAGCGCCGGAAACAGCTGGATGTTCGAGAACCGCATGGCGCACGTGCTCGCGGCCGACTACACGCCGCTCTCGGCGGTAGACATCTTCGTCAAGGATTTGGGTCTGGTGCTCGACACGGCGCGCGCCAGCAAGTTTCCGCTGCCGCTGGCCTCGACGGCGCACCAGATGTTCATGCAGGCGTCTACGGCGGGCTTCGCGAAGGAGGACGACAGTGCGGTGATCAAGATCTTCCCGGGGATCGAACTGCCGAAGGCACAGGCTGCGGACGCGGGCAATTTTTCGGGCACCGTGCCAACCGGCCCCGATGCCTGATCAAGCCATGGGCCTGCGACTCGGCTGCATCGCCGACGATTTCACCGGCGCCACCGACTTGGCGAACAACTTGGTGCGCGCCGGCATGCGCGTGGTGCAGGTCATGGGCGTACCCGAGGAGTCGCTCGCCGCCGAGGGGGACGCGGTGGTCGTGGCGCTCAAGTCGCGCACCAGCGCGCCGCAGCATGCCATCGGGCAGTCGCTGGCCGCGCTGCGCTGGTTGCAGGCGCAAGGCGCGCAGCAGATTTACTTCAAGTACTGCTCCACCTTCGACAGCACGCCGCAAGGCAATATCGGCCCGGTCACCGAGGCGCTGATGGACGCCCTGCAAACCGAATTCACCATCGCCACGCCGGCCTTCCCCGACACCGCGCGCACGGTGTTCAAGGGCCATCTCTTCGTCGGCGACGTGATGCTCAGCGAGAGTGGCATGCAGGACCATCCGCTCACGCCGATGGGCGACGCCAACCTCGTGCGCGTGATGCAGGCGCAGACGCGGCGCAAGGTGGGGCTGATCGACTACCTTGCGGTCGCGCAGGGCAGCACGGCGATCCGCGAACGCATCGCGCAACTGCGCGCGCAAGGCGTGGGCGTGGCGATCGTCGATGCCGTGACGAACGACGATCTGCTGCGGCTCGGCCCGGCGCTCGCCGGCATGCCGCTGGTCACGGCGAGTTCCGGCGTGGCCATCGGCCTGCCGGCCAACTTCGGCCTTGCGCCCTCGCCAACCGCGAGCGCACTGCCGCCGGCGGCGGGGTTGCAGGCGGTGGTATCGGGCAGTTGCTCGGTGGCGACGAACCGGCAGGTGCAGTCCTTCATCGACGCCGGCCACGCGGCCCTTGCGCTGGACCCGCTGCAGTTCATGCATGGCGCAGACCCCGTCGCGCAGGCCATGGCCTGGGCCGCACCGCGGCTCGCCGACGGTCCGGTGCTGGTCTATTCGACGAGCGAACCCGCGGCCGTGAAGGCCGTGCAGGCGCAGCTCGGCGTGGACGCGGCGGGCGCCATGGTGGAGCGCGTACTCGCGGCGATCGCCTGCGCGCTGGTGGCGCAGGGCGTGCGCCAGCTGGTCGTCGCCGGCGGCGAGACGTCCGGCGCCTGCGTCCAGGCGCTGGGCATCACGCAGTTGCAGATCGGCGCGCAGATCGACCCCGGCGTCCCGTGGTGCCACAGCGCAGCCCGTGCTGCGCCGCTGCACGTTGCGCTGAAGTCCGGAAACTTCGGCAGCACGGACTTCTTCCTCAAGGCGTTCAGGGCGCTCTCATGAACGAAGGCCCGGCGTGCGACAAGAGCTGCTGCGTTCGCCCGGAGGCTGGACTGCTGCCGGCATTCCCACTTTATTTTTGGAAGACAGGCCATGCCCCGCTTTGCCGCCAACCTCTCGATGCTCTACCCGGAGCTCGATTTCCTCGATCGGTTCGAGGCCGCAGCGCGCGACGGCTTTCGCGCGGTCGAATACCTCTTCCCCTATGCGTATCCTGCGCTCGAACTCGCTGCGCGGCTCCGGGCCAACGGCCTGCAGCAAGTGCTCTTCAACACGCCGCCGGGGAATCCGGACGGGAGTGAGCGCGGCCTGGCAAGCCTGCCCGGGCGTGAGGCCGAGTTCCGCGCAGGCATTGCGCGCGCGCTCGACTACGCGCAGGCACTTGACTGCCCGCGCATCCATGTGATGGCCGGTCTGGTGGCGCATGGCAGCACGCGCGACGCGGTGCAAGCGATCTACGTGCAAAACCTGCGCTGGGCCGCGGCCGAGGCCGCGAAGTCGGGCCGCGACCTGCTGCTCGAGCCGATCAACACGCGCGACGTCCCGCGCTTCTTCCTGAACCGCCAGGACCACGCGCACGCCGTCATTGAACTGGTTGGCGCAGCCAACCTGAAGGTGCAGATGGACCTGTACCACTGCCAGATCGTCGAGGGCGACGTGGCGACGAAGATCCGCAAATACTTGCCCAGCGGGCGCGTCGGTCACCTGCAGATTGCCGGTGTTCCCGAACGGCATGAGCCAGACGTCGGGGAGTTGAACCACGCCTATCTCTTCGCCGTGATCGACGAGGTGGCGGCGCAGTGCGGCTGGGACGGCTGGATCGGCTGCGAGTACCGCCCGCGGCAGGCGGCGGCCGGGGGCACCTCGGCCGGTCTGGATTGGCTTCGTTCAGGCAACTTCCAGGACCCGCCAGCGCGCAGGCCCGGAGCATGAATCTTCAGAACGTCGGGCCGTTCCCGCTCCGCGGAGCCCCCGCGCGACCCGTCACAGGGGCGTGACGTAGGCCGAGCTGATTCCGCCGTCAACGAGAAAGGTCGAGCCGGTGATGAACGACGCGTCGTCGCTCGCGAGGAAGGCGACGGCGGCGGCGATTTCATCGGGTTCGGCAAAGCGCCCCACGGGAATGTGCACGAGCCGCCGCTGCGCGCGCTCCGGGTCCTTGGCAAAGAGTTCCTGCAGGAGCGGCGTGTTCACCGGCCCCGGGCACAGCGCGTTCACCCGGACGCCTTGCCGGGCGAACTGCACGCCCAGCTCGCGGCTCATGGCGAGCACGCCGCCCTTGGACGCGGTGTACGAGATCTGCGAAGTCGCCGAGCCCAGCACGGCGACGAAGGAGGCGGTGTTGATGATCGATCCGCGCCGCTGCGCGAGCATGTGGCGCAGTGCGGCGCGCGAGCAGAGGTACACCGACTTCAGGTTGACGTCCTGAACCTTCTGCCATGCGGGCAGTTCGGTGGTTTCGATGGAGTCGTCGTCGGGCGGCGAAATGCCCGCGTTGTTGAACGCGATGTCGACCGATCCGTACGCGCGGGCGGCTTCGTCGAAGAGGTGATTGACCTCGGCTTCGTCCGTGACGTTGACGCGCACGAAGAGTCCGTCCACGAGGCTGGCCGCGGCCTGCCCCGCGGCCGCGTCCACGTCGCCGATGACGACACGGGCGCCTTCGGCGGCGAGCCGTTTGGCGCTCGCAAGGCCAATTCCCGAAGCGCCGCCGGTGATGACGGCAACCCGGCCGCCGAGACGCTGTGTGAGGTGGATGCGGGGGACGGTCATGGTGCTCCTTGTTGGGGGTTAGTGTTTTGCGGAATACGGGTCAACGGCGATGAACACGTTCTTGGTCTCGGTGAAGGCCAGGGGCGCGTCGGGCCCGAGCTCGCGCCCGAGCCCCGATTGTTTGAAGCCGCCAAACGGGGTGGCGTAGCGCACCGAGGAGTGCGAGTTCACCGAGAGGTTTCCCGAATCGATGGCGCGGGCGACACGGATTGCGCGGCTGAGGTCGCGCGTCCAGATCGATCCCGACAGGCCGTAGGGGCTCGCGTTGGCGAACGCGATGGCGTCGGCTTCGTCGTCGAACGGAAACACCGAGACGACGGGGCCGAAGATTTCCTCGCGCGCGGCGCGCGCGTTGCGTGCGGGGGTCAGGACGGTGGGCGGGTACCAGTGCCCCGGGCCCGTGGGGGCGGTACCGCGGAACGCGACGTCGGCGTCGTGCGGGACGAATGCGGCCACCCGGTCACGGTGGCTCGCGGTCACGAGGGGGCCCATCTCGGTGCTCTCTGCCGCCGGGTCACCGACCACCACCCCGCGCACCGCGGGTTCGAGCAGGGCCATGAAGCGCTGGTACACGCTGCGCTCGACGAGGATGCGGCTGCGCGCGCAGCAGTCCTGCCCGGCATTTTCAAAGACTCCGTAGGGGGCGGTGGCGGCGGCCTTCTCCAGGTCGCAGTCCGCGAAAACGATGTTCGCGGACTTTCCCCCGAGTTCCAGGGTCACCCGGGTGATCTGCTTCGCGCAGCCCGCCATGATGCGGGCGCCGACCTCGGTGGACCCGGTGAACACGATTTTGCGCACCGTTTCGTTGTCCACGAAGCGTTCCCCCACGACCGATCCCTTGCCCGGCAGCACCTGGAACAGGCCCTCGGGAAGCCCCGCCGCGAGGCCGAGCTCGGCGAGCCGGATGCTCGTCAGCGGCGTCCACTCGGCGGGCTTGAGCACGACGGCGTTCCCCGCCGCGAGGGCGGGTGCGAATCCCCACGCCGCGATCGGCATGGGAAAGTTCCACGGTGTGATGACGCCGACGACACCGAGGGGTTCGGCAAAGGTGATGTCCAGCCCGCCGGCCACGGGAATCTGCCGCCCGAACAGGCGCTCCGGGGTCGCGGAGTAATACGCGAGAACGTCGCGGACGTGGCCTGCCTCCCACCGGGCCTGCGTGATGGGGTGGCCCGCGTTGCGCACCTCCAGCCCCGCGAGTTCCTCGCGCGCGCCATCCACCGCATCGGCGAATCGGCGCAGCAACAGGGCCCGGTCCGCGGGCGCGCGCGCGGCCCAGTCGCGCTGCGCACGCGCGGCGCGCGCGATGGCCGCGTCCGTTGCGTGGATCGTCGTGGCCTCGACCGTGGCGACGATGCTCTCGTCGGCGGGGTTGATGATGGTGTAGCTCATGCGCCGTGTCCTGCGGGTTCTTCGTTGCGGGCGTGCCGGGCCGCACGGTACGCGCGCGCTGCACGCACCAGTCCGGCAAAGATGCGCCGATCTTCGGCGTTTTCTTCGGGATGCCACTGCACCCTGATGCAAAAGCGCATGCGCGCGCATTCGACCGCCTCGATGACCCCGTCCGCAGTGACCGCGGTGACCCGCAGCCCGCCCGCGACGGTGTCCACGGCCTGGTGGTGGTACACCGGGACGGCCATTCCTTTTTCGGGGTTGCCGAAGATCACGGCAAGGGCCGAGTCCGGCTCCAGCGTGACCGTGGCGCGGCCAAACTGGCCTGCACCGGGTTGGTACGCATCGGAGCCGATGCGATCGGGCAGGTGCTGCACGAGGGTGCCGCCGAGGGTGACGTTGAGCAATTGCATGCCCCGGCAAATGCCGAGCAGGGGGAGGTCCATGGCGCGCGCTGCCCGAATCAGCTGCGCCTCCCACTCGTCGCGCTCGGTCCGTGGGGTCGTCGTGCGTTCGTGGGGCCGCTGCCCGTAGCGGGCCGGGTCCACGTCGGCGCCCCCCGTGACGATGAGCCCGTCGAGCGGCGCGAGCACCGCGTGGGCAATCTGCGCGGTGACGGGCTGTGGCGGCAGCAGGAGCGCGATGGCGCCGGCGTCGGTGACGGCATCGAGATAGACCTTGGGCAGGAACGAGGCGCGCACGTCCCAGACCCCGGTCTGGGCTTGCTCAAGGTACGTCGTCACGCCGATGAGCGGCGCAGGGGATGCCGTTGCGTGGCTCTCAGAGCCGTTCGAAACCACGGATTCGTTCCCAATCGGTGATGGCCGCCCCGAACGCGGCGAGTTCCACCCGGGCGCCATTGAGATAGTGCGCAACGACCGCGTCGCCGAATGCCTCCCGGGCGACTGCCGAGTGCTCGAACAGCGCTGCGGCTTCGTCCAGGGACGCGGGAACCCGCGGCACGTCGCCCTTGTACGCGTTGCCCGTGAACGCGTCCCCGAGTTCGAGCCCGTGGTCGATACCGTACAGGCCGGCGGCGATGAACGCAGCGACGGCGAGGTACTGGTTCACGTCCCCGCCGGGCAGCCGATTCTCTACGCGCATCCCCGAACCCTGACCGACCACCCGGTACGCGCAGGTGCGGTTGTCGAATCCCCACACCAGGGCGGTGGGTGCGAACGATCCGGGAACGTAGCGCTTGTACGAGTTGACGTTCGGCGCCTGAAACAGGGTGAGTTCGCGCATCACGGCAAGCTGCCCCGCGAGAAACTGCCGAAACAGGGTGGACATGCCGTGCGCTGCATTCTGATCGGCGAAGACGGCCTTGCCGGCCGTGTCCCGCAGGCTGATGTGGATGTGGCAGCTATTGCCTTCGCGCGCGTTGAACTTCGCCATGAACGTGAGGGATTTTCCGTGCTTGAAGGCAATTTCTTTCGCGCCGTTCTTGTACACCGAGTGGTTGTCGCACGTGGTGAGCGCGTTGGCGTAGCGAAAGCCGATTTCCTGTTGACCCAGATTGCACTCGCCCTTCACCCCCTCGCAGTACATGCCCGCGCCGTCCATGGAATTGCGGATGTCGCGCAGCAGCGGCTCCATGCGCGACGACGCGAGCAGCGCGTAATCGATGTTGTAGTCGCTCGCCGGAGTGAGGTCACGGTAGCCCTTGCGCCACGCTTCGCGGTAGCTGTCGTCGAACACGAGAAACTCCAGCTCGGTTCCGACCAGCGCCGTGAGACCGCGTTCCGCGAGGCGCTCCAACTGGCGCTGCAGGATGCGCCGTGGCGCCTGCTCGACGGGCGAGTCGTCCATCCAGCGCAGGTCGGCCGTGACGAGCGCCGTTGCCTCAAGCCAGGGCAGCATGCGCAGCGTCGCAAAGTCAGGGATGAGCGCCATGTCACCGTAGCCGCGATCCCAGCTCGCCATGGCAAAGCCGTCCACCGGGTTGTTTTCGACGTCCACCGCGAGGAGGTAGTTGCATGCCTCGGCGCCGTGCGCGGCAATGTTGTCAAGAAACAACCGTGCCGAAATGCGTTTCCCGACGAGGCGCCCCTGCATGTCCGTAAAGGCCAGGATGACGGTGTCCACGTGCAGCCCGGCGACGGCTGAGCGCAGGCCCTCGAGACTAAGGTATCCGGCGGGTGAATTCGTCTCCATGAGAGCCTCGCGGTGTGGGTGTCGCGGTGGGGCCCGGCGCGGCGGGCGGGCGACGGTGGAACTGATCTTGGCGTCCGGTGATTACAGCACAAAAGAAACGAACGAAACCGTGGGTTACTTGGGTTTTACAAATGTATCGGCGCACCGCCTGTCGATATTCGATTCGTGCACCGCAGCCTCTTTTGTTGGCACAATCGGCGGGTACTTGATTCCGGGTTGACCCGAAGCGGGAATGCTCGGCGCCATTCGGGTGCTTCAATTTGCGGACATGCACGTCGGAGCCTGTCCGTAGCCCTGATCGGGGTATGGCTTCCCGCCGGGAAAGCCGCCCCGGATTTCTGTGAGACCTTTCTTTGCATGCCTGAACCCTCTTTGCTTGCCGAACTGTGCGACGTCCGGTTTTCCTACGCCGAGCGCGCGATCCTGCGCGGCGTCAGCTTGACGATTCCGCGCGGCAAGGTCACGGCGCTCATGGGCGCCTCGGGCGGTGGCAAGACCACGGTGCTGCGGCTCATCGGCGGACAGCAGCGCGCGCAAAGCGGCCGGGTCCTGTTCGACGGCCACGACATGGGCCACCTGGACGCGCGCGGCCTGTACGCCGCCCGCCGGCGCATGGGCATGTTGTTCCAGTTCGGCGCGCTGTTTACCGACCTGAGCGTTTTCGAGAACGTGGCGTTTGCGCTACGCGAGCACACGGACCTGTCGGAGGCGCTGATCCGCGACGTCGTGCTCATGAAGCTGCACGCCGTGGGGCTGCGCGGCGCACGCGATCTGATGCCCAACGAGATATCGGGTGGCATGGCGCGGCGTGTGGCGCTGGCCCGCGCGATTGCCCTGGACCCGGAGCTCGTCATGTACGACGAGCCCTTTGCCGGGCTCGATCCGATCTCGCTGGGAACGATCGCGCAGCTGATCCGCCAGCTCAACGATGCGATGGGGCTGACGAGCATCGTGGTGTCGCACGACGTCGAGGAGACCTTCCGTTTGGCCGATCAAGTAATCATTCTGGGCGCGGGCGTGGTCGCGGCGCAGGGAACGCCCGACGAGGTGCGCGCCAGCCGCGACCCGCTGGTGCACCAGTTCGTGAACGCCCTGCCGGCGGGGCCGGTGCCGTTTCACTACCCGGGCCCCGCGCTGGCGCAGGACTTCGGCCCCGCGGGAGGGAATGCACCATGAGCGGGTACCGGCCTTCCGACATCGGCTTTGCCGTGCGCTGCAAGCTGGCCGACATCGGCACGGGCGCACGCTTGTTTGCGCGGCTGCTGCGGCTCGCCGCTGCGACCTGCATGCGGCCCGCGCTGGTGCGCGACCAGGTGCATTTCCTGGGCAACCACTCGCTGGCGATCATCGCCGTATCCGGTCTGTTCGTGGGTTTCGTTCTCGCCCTGCAGGGCTACTACACGCTGCAACGCTATGGCTCGTCCGAGGCCCTGGGGCTGCTGGTGGCCCTGTCGCTGGTGCGGGAGCTGGGGCCCGTGGTCACGGCGCTGCTGTTCGCGGGCCGTGCGGGCACCTCGCTCACGGCCGAGATCGGCCTCATGCGCGCGGGCGAGCAGCTCAGCGCGATGGAGATGATGGCCGTGGACCCGGTGCGCCGCATCCTGGCGCCCCGCTTCTGGGCCGGCGTGATCACCATGCCCTTGCTGGCAGCGGTGTTCAGCGCCGTGGGCGTGATCGGCGGCTGGGTCGTGGGCGTGCTCATGATCGGCATCGACCCGGGGGCTTTCTGGAGCCAGATGCAGGGGGGCGTGAACGTCTGGAAGGACCTGGGCAATGGCGTGCTCAAGAGCCTGGTTTTCGGATTCACCGTGACCTTCGTCGCCCTCTTGCAAGGCTACGCGGCCAAGCCCACGCCCGAAGGCGTGGCGCGCGCCACCACGCGTTCGGTGGTGCTGGCGTCCCTGTGCGTGCTGGCGCTGGACTTCGTCCTCACGGCGCTGATGTTCAATATTTGAGGCCGGCGCTGCCGGCAGATGAAGGAATTCCATGCAAGCTTCCAAAAACGATTTCTGGGTCGGTCTCTTCGTCATGCTGGGGGTTGCGGCGCTGGTGTTTCTGGCGCTGCAATCGGCCAACCTGCTGAGCCTGAACTTCCAGCCGGGCTACCGCATCACGGCCCGTTTCGAGAACATTGGCGGGCTCAAACCCCAGGCCGCGGTGCGCAGCGCCGGCGTGCTGGTCGGGCGCGTCGAGTCCATCGCATTCGACGACAAGACCTACCAGGCGCAGGTCACCCTGGCCATGGAGAAGCGCTACGCGTTCCCCAAGGACAGCTCGCTGAAGATACTCACCAGCGGCCTGCTGGGTGAGCAATACATCGGCGTCGAAGCCGGAGCGGACGAGAAGAATCTGGCCGCGGGCGATACGGTCACCGCGACCCAATCGGCCGTGGTGCTGGAAAACATCATCGGACAATTCCTTTATGGCAAGGCCGAAGAAAGCGGAAAATCTGCCGCGACGGGCAACAGAAAATGACGCACCCTGCACACCACACGACCCGGCCCCATGGCGTGGGCAACAGGCCCCCCGCAATGCGTCTGGTGGCCAGCCTGGCGCTCAGCACAGCCCTGCTTACCGGCTGCGCAACCGTCGCCAACCCGGACCCGCGCGATCCGCTGGAGTCGTACAACCGGGGCATGACGACATTCAACGAGCATGTCGATACCCTGCTCCTGCGGCCCGTGGCGACGGCCTACCGGGAGGCCGTGCCCGCTCCCGTGCGCACGGGCGTGAGCAACTTCTTTGCAAACGTCGGAGACCTCTGGTCGTTCGTGAACAACGTGTTGCAAGGGCGTGGCGAGGCGGCGGGGAATAGTTTCATACGCTTCAACGTGAACACCTTCCTGGGCCTGGGCGGCGTGCTGGACATTGCCAGCGAAATGGGAATCGACCGCTACAGGCAGGACTTTGGCCTCACCCTCGGGCGTTGGGGCGTGGGCACGGGGCCTTATCTGGTGTTGCCGCTTCTGGGGCCGTCAACGGTGCGCGACGCCTTTGCGCTGCCCGTGGATACGCAGGGCAATCTGCTCAACCATGTGGACCCCCTCTCGGCGCGCAACTCACTGTACGCGCTGCGCGTGGTGGACCTGCGCAGCAACCTGCTGCGCGCCAGTTCCGTGCTCGACAGCGCCGCGCTGGACAAGTACAGCTTCATGCGCGATGTGTTCCTGCAGGTGCGCAGCCAGGCCGGCGAGGCGAACAACCCGGACGAGGACGAGGAGGACACCAACGAGGGCGTGCTCCCCGAGGAGCCCTTCGGCGATGCGTCGCCGCGCAAGAAACCCGGCGCGGCACGCCCTTGACGACGCACCCTCTTGGCACGCATGCATAGCCAGCCCCTGAAATTCAAAGCAACTGCCCACACTGATTGAAAGGCAAGACCATGATGAACCGACGTTCCCTGGGGCGTACCACCCTTTTCCTGGCGGCCAGCGCGTCGCTGGGCCTGCCGTTGCCGGCCCTGGCCGGGGATGAGGCCGCAGACGCGCTGGTCAAGCGCTTGACGAACGGTGTGCTCGACGCCGTGAAGTCCGACAAGAGTATCCAGAACGGCGAGTTGGACAAGCTCGTTGCGTTGGTCGACAGGACCGTGATGCCGCACGTCAACTTCCGCCGCATCACGGCGGCAACGGTGGGCCCGGGCTGGCGCCAGGCCACGCCCGAGCAGCAAAAGCGGCTGCAGGAGGAATTCAAGATACTGCTCGTGCGCACCTACGCGGGTGCGCTCACGCGGGTCAGTGAGCAAACCGTTCAGGTCCGGCCCCTGCGCGCCGCGCCGCAGGACAAGGACGTGCTCGTGCGCACCGAAATCCTCGGCCGGGGAGCCCCCATACAGCTCGACTATCGCCTTGAAAAAACCCCCGGCAATGGCGCTGGCTGGAAGATCTACAACATGAACGTGCTCGGCGTCTGGCTGGCGGAGACCTACCGGAGCCAGTTCACGCAGGTGATCAACACCCGGGGCATCGATGGCCTGATCGAAACGCTGGTCGAGCGCAACAAGGCGAATGCGGCCAAGGGCTGACAGGCTCCCTGCGAATATGCTGGTACTCCCTTCCGAACTCACCCAGCGCCAGGCCACGGCCTGTCTGCGCGAACTCATGCAGGGGCTCAGGGCAGAGCAGGCGCCCGCCGTGGTCGTGGACGCGACGGCCACGGCGGTGTTTGACAGCGCGGCGCTGGCCGTGTTGCTCGAATGCCGGCGCGCGGTGCTGGCCCAGGGCCGGACCTTTGCCGTGCAAGGCATGCCGGCGGCGCTCGCCGGCATGGCGGGGCTCTACGGCGTGGACAGCCTGCTCGCGGCAGCGGGCTGAGCCGGCGGCCCCGGGAGCGGGCGTCAGCTTTTGCGGATCGTGGTGATCAGGTATTCCACCGCCTGGAGCACGGCCGGCATGCCGCCGCGGATCATGCCGGCGTCCACGTAGTACCGGCCCGCGACGCCCATTGAGGGGACCCCTTCCACGGCGTAGGAATCCTGCAATTGCGTTGCGTGCCGGACCTTGTTCGCCACGTTGAACGAGTTGTAGATTTCCTTGAACTTGGCGGCGTTCACGCCCTGCGCGCCCACCCAGGCGAGAATTTCCTCGTCCCTGCCGAGGGGCTTCTTCTCCACGTGGATCGTACGGAACACCTTGGCGTGCAGTTCGTCGATCTTGCCCATGGCTTCGAGCGCGTAAAACAGCTTTTGCTGGGGCACGTAGCTCGCCTGGAACGCGATAGGCACGCGGCGGATGACCCGGTCCTTGGGCGCGGCCTTGATCCAGGCCTGCAGCATGGGCTCGAAATCATGGCAATGCGGGCAGTAGTACCAGAAGAATTCGAGCACCTCGACCTTGCCGGCGGGCGCGTCGGGTTTCACGGGAGGGTCGAGCCGCTTGAAGTCCTTGCCCTCCATGAACTGGCGCACCTGGGCCAGCGCAGGCGGGGCCGCGGGCAGCGCCAGGGCAGATGCGGTGACCGCGGCAGACAGGGAAAACTCACGGCGTTTCATGGCAAAGACTCTCCAGGTTCAGGGAAAAAAGCGCGGCCCGAGGGGGCAGGGAAGCGCAAGCCCGCAGGCAGGAACATTGCGCGGCTTGCGCAGTGTACTGAGGCGCATCAGAAGGAATGCAGCGATTTCATTTCGTGCCACTATTTACGGGCCGGCGCATCAGTGTGCGACCCGGATCAGCGTCGAATCCACCCCGGCACCGTCGAGCTTTTCCTTGAACTGCTCGGCGTCGCTGCGTTTGGTGAACGGGCCCACGCGCAGCGAAAAACGGGCCGGCCGTTCTGCTCGCGCGTGCTCACGCGGGCCTCCCAGCCGAGCATGGCGAGCTTGGCGCGCTGCGTGTCGGCGTCTGACTGGGTGCGGAAGGCGCCGGCCTGCACAAAGTAGTCGAACGGGTCCGGGCTGCCCTGGGCCGCCTTGGCCATGGCCAGATCGGTCAAAGGGTCGTCGCCGGGCTTGCTTTCGACCTTGGCCTCGGACGCTGCGGCGCGCGCATCCGGCGCTGCGGCGGAATCCGGGGCCGACGCGGCGGAGGCCGGGGTGACGGGGCGGGCCGGATTCTTTCCGTACAACGGCGCGTTCGGGTCCCAGTCCTTGTTCTTGCGGGATTCGGCGGCGTCCATGTCGGCGCCCCAGCCCAGGCTCCTGTTGAGGAACGGAATCGGTACCTTGGTCACGTAAACGGCCACGGCCAGGGCAAGGCCCAGGCCGACGACGACGCCGACGATGAAACCGGCGAGGCCTGCCCCCGTCTGTTGCTTTTTCATGGTGATGACTGTCTACATTCTGTCTGGGGCCGATACGCCCAGAACGGCCAGGCCATTGTGCAATACCTGCGCGGTCGCAGCGACGAGGGCCAGGCGTGCGCGCTTGACGGTTTCATCGTCGACCAGGATGCGCTGCGCGTCGTAGTAGCTGTGGTAGCTGGCGGCCAGGTCGCGCAGGTAGAAGGCGACGTCGTGCGGCGCCGTGCCCTCGGTCGCTGCCACGAGCATCTCGGGGTATTTGGCCAGATGCAGCATCAGGGCCTGGGCCTGGGGGGCTTCCAGGCTGGACAGGTCCGCGTCCCGGAGCGTGGCCGCCGCGTCCCCGCCCGGCTGCGCCAGCGACTCCTGCCAGGTGCGCAGCACCGAGCGGATGCGCGCATGCGCGTACTGCACGTAGTACACCGGGTTGTCGTTGTTCTGCGCCACGGCCAGGTCCACGTCGAAGCTGTATTCGGTGTCGGGCTTGCGGCTGAGCAGGAGGAAGCGCACCGCGTCCTTGCTGGTCCATTCGATCAGGTCGCGCAGCGTCACGTAGCTGCCCGCGCGCTTGCTGATCTTGACCTCCGCGCCGCCCCTGAGCACGCGCACCATGGTGTGCAGCACGTAGTCGGGGTAGCCCTGGGGAATTCCCGCGCCGGCCGCCTGCAGGCCGGCGCGCACGCGGGCGACGGTGCCGTGGTGGTCCATTCCCTGGATGTTCACGACCTTGGCGTAGCCGCGCTCCCATTTGTCGATGTGGTAGGCCACGTCGGAGACGAAGTAGGTGTACGTGCCGTCCTGCTTGCGCATGACGCGGTCCTTGTCGTCGCCGTAGTCGGTACTCCTGAGCCACAGGGCGCCGTCGCGTGCATAGGTTTTGCCGTTCGCCACCAGCCGCCGGACCGTGGCCTCGACGTGGCCGCCGGTGTACAGGCTGGACTCCAGGAAGTACGCGTCGAACCGGAGGTGGAAGGCCTGCAGGTCCTTGTCCTGCTCGTTGCGCAGATAGGCCACGGCAAACTGGCGGATGGCTTCGGGGTCGTCCACGTCGCCGCTGGCCGTGAACTCCCGGTCGTCGGCGCGCACGGTCTTGCGGGCGCGGAAGTCGTTTGCAATGTCCTGGATGTAGTCGCCGTTGTAGAACGCCTTGCTCGCCGGATCCCCGGGGTCGGTGGGCCAGCATGCGTCGCCAGGCTTGAAGCCCTTGGCGCGCAGCCGCGTGCTGTGCGTCAGCGTCTCGATCTGCACGCCCGCGTCGTTGTAGTAGAACTCGCGGTGCACCTTCCAGCCCTGGGTGGCAAACAGGTTGCTGATCGCGTCGCCGAGCGCGGCCTGGCGGCCGTGGCCCACGTGCAGCGGGCCCGTGGGGTTGGCGGAGACGAACTCGACGAGCACCTGCCGGCCGTTTTCTGGCGCGCAGCCATAGCGCGCGCCCGCGGCCAGCACCTCGCGCACGACTTCCTGCCGGGCTGCGGGCAGCAGGCGGATATTGATGAAACCGGGGCCCGCGACGTCGATGTCCGACACCCAGCGCTGGAACGCCGGCCTGCCGCGCAGCGCGCTGCGCAGGCTTTCGGCCAATTCGCGGGGATTGCGCTCGAGCGGGCGGGCCAGTTGCATCGCGGCGGTGCAGGCGAAATCGCCATGCGCCGCGACCTTCGGGGATTCGAACGCCGCCTTGGCGCCAGCGCCTGGCGACAGGATTTCCAACTCGGCTGCAAGCGCAGCGAGCAGTTCATTTTTGGCTCTGAGCATCGGCGGATTTTACCGGGGCGACCGCGCGGGGCCGCTGCCGCGCAACCCACGAGGCAAGCACAATGGCCGACGCGCTGCGCTGGACCTTGGCAGGGCTTCTTTTCTGGGCGGCGGGAACAGGACCGAGGACAGCGCCAAACCTTCATTCTCGAGTACCCGGTTCCGAATGGAAGCCGCTTGCTATAGCGCCATGGACGGCGTGCGCAGATAGGGCGCGAGGTACTGCCCCGTATGGCTCGCCGGGTTGGCCGCCAGGTCCTCGGGGGTTCCCACGCCGACCACGCTGCCGCCGCCGGCGCCGCCCTCGGGGCCCATGTCGATGAGCCAGTCGGCGGTTTTGATCACGTCCAGGTTGTGCTCGATGATGACGATGGTGTTGCCCGCGTCGCGCAGCTGGTGCAGCACCCGGAGCAGCAGGTCGATGTCGGCAAAGTGCAGACCGGTCGTGGGCTCGTCCAGGATGTAGAGCGTGCGGCCGGTGTCGCGCTTGCTCAGTTCCTGCGCCAGCTTCACGCGCTGCGCCTCACCGCCCGAGAGCGTAGTCGCCGCCTGGCCCAGGCGGATGTACGACAGGCCCACGTCGAGCAGCGTCTGCAGCTTGCGCGCGATCGCGGGCTGGTCCTTGAAGAAGGCAAACGCGTCTTCCACCGTCAGTTCCAGAATCTGCGCGATGCTTCGGCCCTTCCACAGCACCTGCAGCGTCTCGCGGTTGTAGCGCTCGCCGTGGCAGACGTCGCAGGGCACGTACAGGTCGGGCAGAAAGTGCATCTCCACCTTCACCACGCCGTCGCCCTGGCAGGCCTCGCAGCGGCCGCCGGCGACGTTGAAGCTGAAGCGCCCGGGGCCGTAGCCGCGTTCCCTGGCGCTCGGCACCTCGGCCATGAGCTCGCGGATGGGCGTGAACAGGCCGGTGTAGGTCGCCGGGTTGCTGCGCGGCGTGCGCCCGATGGGCGACTGATCGACGTTGATGACCTTGTCGAAGTATTCGATTCCGACGATCTCCTCGTGCGGCGCGGGCTCTTCGTGCGCGCGGTGGACCCGGCGCGCCACGGCGGCGTACAGCGTGTCGTTGACCAGCGTGCTCTTGCCCGAACCCGAGACGCCCGTGACGCAGGTGAGCAGGCCGACGGGGAAGTCCACGCTCACGCCGCGCAGGTTGTTTCCCGTGGCGCCGACCACGCGCAGCGTCTGCAGCGTGCCCTCTTGGCGGGCGGGGTGTTCGGCGTGGCGTTTGCCGGCCCGGGCCTCGGGAAAGCGCGGCCTGCCCTTGGTCGCCGCCACCGGCGCATCCTGCGCGGGCGCGGGCAGCGGCAGCCAGGGCCTGCGGCGCCCGGGCAGCGCGATCGACAGGCTGCCGGCCAGGTAGCGGCCGGTGAGCGAATCCGGGTGCTGGCACACTTGCTCGTAGCTGCCCTGCGCCATCACGCAGCCGCCGTGCACGCCCGCGCCCGGGCCCATGTCGATGATCTGGTCCGCGGCGCGCATCATGTCCCGGTCGTGTTCCACCACGATCACGCTGTTGCCGATGTCGCGCAGGTGTTGCAGCGTGGCGATGAGCCGTTCGTTGTCACGCTGGTGCAGGCCGATGCTGGGCTCGTCGAGCACGTACATCACGCCGGTCAGGCCCGAGCCGATCTGCGACGCCAGGCGGATGCGCTGCGCCTCGCCGCCGGAGAGCGTTTCGGCGCTGCGCTCCAGGCTCAGATAGCCCAGGCCCACGTCGTTGAGGAATTGCAGGCGCGTGGCGATCTCGCGCACCACCCGGTCGGCGATTTCCGCCTTCGCGCCGCTGAGCCTGAGCGCGCGGAACCAGGCCTGCGCGTCGTTCAGCGTGGCGCGGCCGATTTCATGAATCGCGCGCGCCTGGGGGCCCTCGCCGAGCATCACGTGGCGCGCCTCGCGGCGCAGGCGCGCGCCCTGGCATTCGGGGCAGGGCTGGGTGCTGCGGTAGTGCGCCAGGTCTTCGCGCACGAGCGCCGAATCGGTCTCGTGGTAGCGCCGCGCCAGGTTCGGCACGATGCCTTCGAAGGCGTGCTTTCTGATCCGGGTCTGGCCGGTCTTCTCGCCGTCGAGGACGTAGTCGAAGGCGATCTGCTCCTCGCCCGAGCCGTGCAAAACGGCCCGCTGGACCTTGGCGGGCAGCGATTCGAAGGAGGCTTCCACGTCGAAGCCGTAATGCCTGGCCAGGCTTTCGAGCAGCGCAAAACAGTGGCCGTTGCGCCGGTCCCAGCCCTTGATCGCGCCGCTCGCCAGGCTGAGCGTGGGAAAGGCCACCACGCGCACCGCGTCGAACACCTCGCGCTGGCCGATGCCGTCGCACGCCGGGCAGGCGCCCAGGGGCGAGTTGAAGGAAAACAGGCGCGGCTCGAGTTCCGCCAGCGCGTAGCTGCACAGGGGGCAGGCGAACCGGGAACTGAACAGGTGTTCCTGGCCGTTGTCCATCTCCAGCGCCAGCACCCGGCCCTGCGTGCCGCCCACGCGCAGCGCGGCCTCCATGCTCTCGGCCAGGCGCTGCTGCATGTCGGGGCGCACCTTGATGCGGTCGATCACCACGTCGATGTCGTGCTTCTCGGTCTTCCTGAGCGCGGGCAGGTTTTCGTGTTCGTGGATCAGCCCGTCCACGCGAAAACGGACGTAGCCCAGCGCCTGCATCTGCGCAAACAGGTCGGTGAATTCGCCCTTTCTGCCGCGCGCCACGGGGGCCAGCACCATCAGGCGCGTGTCCTGCGGCAGGGCGAGCACGGCATCGACCATCTGGCCCACGGTCTGCGCGGCCAGCGGCAGGCCATGCTCGGGGCAGAACGGCGTGCCCGCGCGCGCGTACAGCAGGCGCAGGTAGTCGTGGATCTCGGTGACCGTTCCCACGGTGGAGCGCGGGTTGTGGCTGCTGGCCTTTTGCTCGATCGCAATCGCCGGCGACAGGCCCTCGATCAGATCGACATCGGGCTTGTCCAGCCGCCCCAGGAACTGGCGCGCGTAGGCCGACAGGCTCTCCACGTAGCGCCGCTGGCCCTCGGCGTAGAGCGTGTCGAACGCCAGGCTGGACTTGCCCGACCCCGACAGCCCGGTGACCACCACGAGCTGGTTGCGCGGGATGTCGAGGTCGATGTTCCTGAGGTTGTGCGTGCGCGCGCCCCGGATGCTGATGCGCTGCGCGCGCAGCGCGCGGGCCAGATACTTGTCGTCGGCAGGGAGATCGTCATCGGCAGCAGGAAATGAGCTCACGGCGCAGGTTCGGAGAGGAAAACCCGCCATGATAGGCGACGGGCCAGCGGCAGGCGGCGCCTGCGGCCCATCGGTCCCGGAGCGCCAGAGCGCAGACCCCGGGCAGGGGATGCGCGAGAATGCCGGCTTTGCCCCATGCGCACCGCCGTGCCAGATCCCTTGTCCATACCTTCTTCGGGCGCCGCAGTGTCGGAGCAAGCCCTCCCCGCCCACGCCAGCCATTCCATGACCGCGCTGGAGCGCCGCTCCAGCGTTGGCCTGGCGCTGATCTTCGCGCTGCGCATGCTGGGGCTGTTCTTGGTGCTGCCCGTGTTCGCCCTGGAAGCGCGCAGCTACCCCGGGGGGGACGACCCCGCGCTGGTCGGTCTGGCCATGGGCATTTATGGCCTGACGCAGGCGCTGCTGCAATTGCCGCTGGGCCTGGCGTCGGACCGCTTGGGCCGCAAGCCGGTGATCGTTCTCGGCCTGCTGGTATTTGCCGCCGGCAGCCTGCTCGCCGCGCGTGCCGATTCGCTCACCGGGCTGCTCGCGGGCCGCGCGCTGCAGGGCGCCGGCGCCGTGTCGGCCGCCGTGATGGCGCTGCTCGCCGACCAGACGCGCGACGCCGTGCGCACCAAGGCCATGGCGCTGGTCGGCGGCGGCGTGGGCCTGG
>NZ_AFAL01000479.1 GCF_000193225.1 Verminephrobacter aporrectodeae subsp. tuberculatae At4
GAAGCTCTCGCGCGTGAGCCTGCCGCTGTCTTGCGCCTGGCGCAGGCCCTCGGCGAACACGTGTGCGGCCAAGTAGCCCTCCAGGCTCGAGTAGTTGGGCTGTACCTTGTAGCCGCCCTTCTTGATGGCGTCGAGAAACTCGCGCGTGAGCTGGTGCGCGGGCCGGTAGGGCGAGGGAACCACCTGCGAGATCACGACACCGGCGCTGTCCGCGCCGAGCGTGTCGGCCAGCGCTTGCGTGCCCACGAAGGACACGTTGTAGAAGGTCCCGCGAAAGCCCGCCTTGCGCGCGGCGCGCACGAAGGCTGCGGCCGAGGCGTAGGTCGTGACCAGCACCACGGCGTGGGGTGCTGCGGCCAGCAGCTTGTCGATGGCCGCCTTCACGTTGGTCGAATTGCGCTCCACCGTCGCCGTGGCCGCCGGGGCGAGATCGATCGTGGTCAGCGCCTTCGTCACGCCGTCGAGCCCGGCCATGCCGTAGGAGTCGTTCTGGTGGAACACCGCAATCTTCTTGAGCCCCAGGCTCGTCAGGTGGCGCACGATGAGCGCCGTCTCGTCGTAGTACGAGGCGCGCACATGAAAGATCAGGCGGTTGAACGGCTGGCGCAGCACCTCGGCCCCCGAGAAGGGGCCGAAGAACGGCAGCCTGGCCTTGGTGAACAAGGGCATCGCGGCCAGACTGCCGGGGGTGCCGACGTAGCCAAACAGCGCGAACACGTCGTCGGCAATGAACTTGCGGGTGTTTTCGGCGCAGCGCTCGGGTTCGTAGCCGTCGTCCAGGGTGCGGATTTCCACCTGCCTCCCGCCCAAGCCGCCCTGGGCGTGAACTGGTCAAAAAAGAGTTGCGCCCCGAGGTTGAGCTGCACGCCAAGCTGGGAAGCGGGGCCGGTGAAGGGGGCCGACTGCCCGAGCACGATGCGGTTGTCGCTCTGCGCCCGCGCCAGATGAAAGCCCCCCAGCGCCAAGGCACCCAGGCCCACGGAAAACCGTCTGCGGCCCTGTATTTGGTTCATGTTCGAATCCCTGTTCCTGTGTTTCGTGAAAAAGTGAAGACGATCTTGCGCACAGCGCATGCGGAGCGATTGTAATTGATCAGCAAGCTGGTGTGACCAATAAATACACTTTCCCATCGACCAAGGCACGGTCGGGGCGGTGCGTTCCCGGTGGCTTTGGTCGCGCAACCCGGCCCGTTCAGGCGCCGTCCGGCGCGGCGATGCGCTGCTCGATGGCGCCGAAGACGCTGGCGCCGTCCCGGCCCTTGACCTCGATGCGGATGGTGTCGCCGTACTGCATGAATTCGGTGCTGGGCGCGCCGTCCTGAATGGTTTCGATGCAGCGTTTTTCTGCGATGCAACTGTAGCCCTTGGGCCACTCGGTGCGGCCGTCGCGCTCCACGCCCTGGTTGCTCACGGCGCCGCTGCCGATGATCGAGCCGGCACGCAGCCTGCGCGTCCTGGCCGCGTGCGCGATGAGCTGGCCAAAGTGGAAACGCATTTCGGGGCCGGCCTCGCACATGCCCACCCTGCGGCCATTCCAGGTGGACTGCACCACCAGGTGCACGCGGCCGTGTTCCCAGGCGTCGCCCAGTTCGTCGGGCGTCACGGCCACGGGGCCGAAGGCCGTGGCGGGCTTGGACTGGAAGAAGCCAAGGCCCTTGGCCAACTCTGCCGGGACCAGGTTGCGCAGCGACACGCCGTTGGCGATCATCAGCAGGCGGATTCCGTCGAGCGCCTGTTCGGGCGAGGTGCCCATTTTCACGTCGCCGGTGATGACGGCGAGTTCCGCCGCGAAGTCGATTCCCATGTCCTCGCCGGGCACCACCACGTCGTCGCAGGGGCCGATGAAATCATCGCTGCCCCCCTGGTACATCAGGGGCTCGGAGTCAGCGCTTTCGGGCACCTCGGCGTTGCCTGCCCTGCGCATCAACGCCACGGGGTTGCCATACGCCGAGCTGTCGGCCCATTGATAGGCGCGGGGCAGCGGGGCCATGCACTGGACGGGGTCGAACGCAAACGCGTGGCGCGCGCGGCCGGCGTTGAGCTGCTCGTACAGGTCCTGCAACTGGGGCGAGAGAAAGCCCCAGTCGTCGAGCACCTGCTGGAGTTTGTCGGCAACGCCGGTCGCGTAATGCGCGGTTCCCAGGTCGCGCGAGACGACGAGCAGTTGGCCGTCGCGCGAGCCGTCTTTGCAGGTGGCAAGTTTCATGGGGGCAGAGCCTTGGGTCTCGGGTGCTTGGGGTATGAAATCAGATCGGCCGCGCGAGCAGATCGTGTCCGCGCACGCCCACGATGCGGGCCTGGGTGAATTCACCGGCCCGCATGGTCTTGCTGATTTTCTCGGGCGGCAGCAGCTGCACGCTGCCGTCGATCTCGGGGGCGTCCGCGTAGGTGCGGCCGACGCCGCCCTTGCGGCCAAGGCCGGCAGCCGAGTCGACCAGGACCTGCATGGTCGCGCCCACGCGGCGTTGCAGCCGGGCAATCGACACCGCTTCGGCCACGGCCATGAAGCGGGCGCGGCGCTCCTCGCGCACTTGCGGGGGCAGCATGCCGGGCAGTTCGTTGGCTGCGGCGCCTGCCACGGCGCTGTAGGCAAAGCAGCCGGCGCGGTCGATCTGCGCCTCGCGCACGAAGTCCAGCAGATGCTGAAACTCCTCCTCCGTTTCGCCGGGAAAGCCGGCGATGAAGCTGCTGCGGATCACGATCTCGGGGCAGGCTTCGCGCCAGCGCCGCAGGCGCTCGAGGTTGCGCTCGCCGCTGGCGGGACGCCGCATGCGCTTGAGCATCTCGGGGTGGCTGTGCTGGAAGGGAACGTCCAGGTACGGCAGCACGCTGCCCGTGCACATGAGCGGGAGCAGTTCGTCCACGTGGGGGTACGGGTAGACATAGTGCAGGCGCACCCAGGCGCCGCTGGGTGCGGCGATCTCGCCCAGCGCCTGCACCAGCTCCAGCATGCGCGTCCTGACGGGCCTGCCGTCCCAAAAGCCGGTGCGGTACTTCAGGTCCACGCCGTAGGCCGAGGTGTCCTGGCTGATCACCAGCAGCTCCTTCACGCCGCCGGCAAACAGCGCCCGGGCCTCGCTCAGCACGTCGCCGACGGGCCGCGAGACGAGGTCGCCGCGCATCGAGGGGATGATGCAGAAGCTGCAGCGGTGGTTGCAGCCTTCGCTGATCTTGAGGTACGCGTAGTGCCTGGGCGTGAGCTTGACGCCCGCGACGCCAAAGCCTGCGGGAACCAGGTCGGTGAAGGGGTCGTGCGGCCTGGGCAGGTGCCGGTGGACGGCGTCCATGACCTCCTGCGTGGCGTGGGGGCCGGTCACGGCGAGCACGCTGGGGTGCAGCCTGCGCACCATGTTGCCGCCGTCCTCGCCCGTGCGGGCGCCCAGGCAGCCGGTGACGATGACCTTGCCGTTCTCGGCCAGCGCCTCGCCAATGGTGTCCAGGCTCTCCTTGACGGCGTCGTCGATGAAGCCGCAGGTGTTGACGATGACCAGGTCCGCGCCCTGAAAGGTCTTGGAGCTGGCGTAGCCCTCGGCGCTCAGCTGCGTGAGAATGCGTTCCGAGTCCGTGAGTGCCTTCGGGCAGCCGAGGCTGACGAACCCGATCTTGGGTGTTTTCGTGGGAGATTTCGTGGGGGAGGGTGCTTCGCTCATGCGCGCATTCTCCCCGCTCCGGCGCCGGGCTCCCATGGCTTGGCCGGCTCAGCGCTTCAAGCCCAGGGCGCCGAGCATTTGTTCGGTCTGCTTTTGCAGCTGCTCCTGCATCTGCGCGAGCATGGACTGCGATTGCTCCACGTAGCTGCCCATCATGCCCTTGAGCATGGGCGACTGCAGGCGCATGAACTGCGCCCAGATCTCGGGCGTGACGTTCTGCGACTGCTCGGCGAGCTTGGCCTGCATGTCGGTAAAAGCCTGCACGTTCCTCTCCAACTGCGCGCCCATGAAGCCCTGCATGGCGTGGCCGTAGAAGCGGATGATGTTCGCCAGCACGGCCTCGGTGAACAGGGGTGCGCCGCCGGCCTCTTCTTCGAGGATGATTTGCAGCAGGATGCTGCGCGTGAGGTTCTCACCCGTCTTGGCGTCGCGCACCACCACGTTCTGGTGCGCCATGACCAGCTGGCGCACCTCGGCCAGGGTGATGTAGGTGGAGGTGTCCGTGTCGTACAAACGGCGGTTGGGGTATTTCTTGATGACGCGCTGGGTCGACTTGAGCGCGGCGCTTTTCTGTTCGGGCACGACGAACTCCTCGGGAGCGAACCCATATGTTGCAGTGCGGCACATTCTAAGCAGCCTTGCATATATTTTGTGCTGCCCCGGACCGGAGGCTGCGCCGGGCCAGGCAATGCCGCCCGTCCATGGTTTACGCTGTGGCCCTCGTTCCTCACGCCAAGCTGCCATCCGACCATGCCGCAAACCCCCACACCCCCTCCGTATGCTGCGTATTTCTCGGCCCGCGACAAGACGCTGGCGAAGCGCTGGGCCCGTTGCCAGCCCACTGCGGCGCAGGGCAGGGCGTTCACGCTCGACGCCGTGGACCCCGACGCGAAACCGTTTTCGCTCGGCGACAAGGCCGAGGACAAGGCCGCCGTCGAGGCCCTGGCGATGGAAATCGACACGCTGCAAAACCTGTTCTACGCGGACAAGCGCTACAAGCTGCTGGTGCTGCTGCAGGGCACCGACACCGCGGGCAAGGACGGAACGATCCGCAGCGTATTTGGCCGCACCAGCGCCCTGGGCGTGCACGCGGTGGGGTGGAAGGTGCCCACCGAGACCGAGCAGGCGCACGACTTTCTCTGGCGCATCCACCAGCAGGTGCCGCAGGCGGGCGACATCACCGTGTTCAACCGCAGCCACTACGAGGACGTGCTGGTTCCCGTGGTCAATGGCTCCATCACGCCGCAGCAGCACCAGCAGCGGCTCGCGCACATCAACGACTTTGAGCGCCTGCTCAGCGAAACGGGAACCGTCGTGCTCAAGTTCCTGCTGCACGTCAGCCCCGAGGAGCAGCGCGCGCGCCTGCAGGAGCGCCTGGACGACCCGGCCAAGCGCTGGAAGTTCAGCCTCGGCGACATCGAGGTGCGCAGGCAATGGGCCGACTACCAGAGCGCCTACGACCAGTTGCTCGCGGCCACGCACACCCCGTGGGCGCCGTGGACCATCGTTCCGGCCAACTCGAAGACGCACCGCAACCTGATGGTTGCGACGCTGCTGCGCGAAGTGCTGCGCAACCTCGACCTGCGCTATCCGGGCGGCGATCCGCAACTCAAGCATCTCACGGTGGCGTAAGAGTAGGAAAAATGTCCGCGCTCGTGGGCGACCCCACGGGCGCGCAGCGCAGGCGGGAGCGTCAACGGCTATGCTTGCTGCAACGGGCCGACCATGGACAGCGCCTGGGACCCGGCATAAGCTTGCGGGACCCAAACCCATCGACCGATCGCACAGTCACAGGATTTCACGAGGAAGTAGTTCAGCATGTCGCACCCCGCCGTCGCACACACCCTGCCCTCGTACCTGCAGGCCGACAGGCTCGGCCCCTGGGGCATTTACCTGCAGCAGGTCGATCGCGTCACGCCCTACCTGGGGCGCCTGGCGCGCTGGGTCGAAACCCTCAGCGCCCCAAGCGCGCGCTCATCGTGGACGTGCCGATCGAGATGGACGACGGCAGCATCGCCCACTTCGAGGGCTACCGCGTGCAGCACAACACCTCGCGCGGCCCGGGCAAGGGCGGCGTGCGCTTTCACCAGGACGTGACGCTGTCCGAAGTGATGGCGCTGTCCGCCTGGATGTCGATCAAGAACGCCGCGGTGAACGTGCCCTACGGCGGCGCCAAGGGCGGTATCCGCGTGGACCCGAAGCGGCTCTCGCGCGGTGAGCTGGAGCGCCTGACGCGGCGCTACACCAGCGAGATCGGAATTCATCGGCCCCTCCAAGGACATCCCGGCGCCGGACGTGAACACCGACGGCCAGATCATGGCCTGGATGATGGACACCTACTCCATGAACGTGGGCGCCACCGCCACGGGCGTGGTCACGGGCAAGCCCGTGGCCCTGGGCGGCTCGCTGGGGCGCGTGGAGGCCACCGGCCGCGGCGTGTTCACCGTGGGGGTGCAGGCGGCCAAGCTCATCGGGCTGCCAATCGAAGGCGCGCGCGTCGCGGTGCAGGGCTTTGGCAACGTCGGCGGCACCGCCGGCAAACTGTTTGCCGAGGCCGGTGCCCCGGTGGTGGCCGTGCAGGACCACAGCGGCGCCATCTGCAACGCCAAGGGGCTGGACGTGCCCGCGCTGCTCGCGCACGTGCGCTCCAGCGGCGGCGTGCACGGCTTTGCCGGCGCCGACGCCCTGGCGCCCGAAGAATTCTGGGGCGTGGACTGCGAGATCCTGATCCCCGCCGCGCTCGAGGGCCAGATCACCCAGCACAACGCGGGCCGGATCCGCGCCCGGCTGGTGATCGAGGGCGCCAACGGCCCCACCACCCCCGAGGCCGACGACATCCTGCACGACCGGGGCGTGCTGGTGCTGCCCGACGTGATCGCCAACGCCGGCGGCGTGACGGTGAGCTATTTTGAATGGGTGCAGGACTTCTCCAGCTTCTTCTGGAGCGAGGACGAGATCAACGCCCGCCTCGTGCGCATCATGCAGGAGGCCTTTGCCGGCGTGTGGCAGGTGGCCCAGGAAAACCAGGTGAGCCTGCGCACCGCCACCTTCATCGTGGCCTGCCAGCGCATCCTCAACGCCCGCGAAATGCGCGGCCTCTACCCATGAAGACCATGACGGCAAACCGCATGCGCTTCCCGCAAGAGAGCGCAGACACGCAGCCGGCCCGGGCCGGCCTGATCGCCAGGAGGCCGCATGAAGCTGGCCTTGTTCTCCGACATCCATTCCAACCGCCAGGCCTTTGACGCGTGCATGGACCATGCCCGCGGCCAGGGGGCAGAGCGCTTTGCGCTCCTGGGCGATCTGGTGGGCTACGGCGCCGACCCGCGCTACATCGTGCAGCAGGCCATGGCGCTGGCCGCAGCCGGTGCCTGCGTGATCGGCGGCAACCACGACGCCATGGCGGTCTGCGCGACCCCGCCGCGCGAGGGCGCGGCAGACTCTCCCATGCTCGGCTCCCTCGGCGTTGCGTGGACGCGCGCGCAGCTGACGCAGCAGGAGCGGGAGTTCCTCGCCGCGCTGCCCCTGACGGCGCAGCTGTCGGGGATGCTGCTGGTGCACGCCAGCGCCGACGCGCCCGAGAGCTGGCGCTACGTGGACAACGCCGGCATGGCGGCCCGCTGCCTGGACGCCGCCGTGCGCGCCACCGGCGTGAGCCATGTGTTCTGCGGCCATGTGCACTGCCAAACCCTGTACGCGCGCGGCCTGGGCCGCCGACTCAAGCGCCTTGCGCTCCCGGCGGGCGTGGCCATTCCCGTGCCCCCCCGGCGCCGCTGGGTGGCGACCGTGGGCTCCGTGGGCCAGCCGCGCGACGGTGACGCGCGCGCCATGTACGCCCTGCTCGACACGGACCGCTGGCAGCTGCGCTTTGAACGCGTGCCCTACGCGTTCGCCGCGGCCGCTGCCGCGATCCGCGCCACGGGTGCACTGCCGGAAATGTTCGCGGCCCGGCTAAGGCTCGGCCGCTGAGCCGGCCCGCCACCGGGGCCGCACCCGTAGAATGCCCTGGTGACCACCACGTACCTGAACGCCGACCTGCACTGCCACTGCCTGGCATCCGACGGAACCCTGTCGCCCGAAGACCTCGCGGCCCGCGCCAGGGCCAACGGCGTGGACCTGTGGGCGCTCACCGATCACGACGAAATCAGCGCCCAGCAGCGCGCCGCAGCCGCCGCCCGGGAGCAGGGCATGGCCTACCTCACGGGGACCGAGATCTCGGTCACGTTTGCCGACACCACCGTGCACATCGTCGGCCTGGGGTTCGACCCCGACGACGCCCGGCTCGTGCAGGGCCTGGCCGACACACGCTGCGGGCGCGGCGAACGCGCGCGGGACATGGCCGAGCAACTCGCCCGGGTGGGGATCGGCGGCGCCTACGAGGGCGCGTTGCAGTTCGTGGGCAATCCGGCGCTGATCTCGCGCACGCATTTCGCCCGCTTTCTGGTGGACAGCGGCGTGTGCCGCGACACCGCCGAGGTGTTTCGCCGCTACCTCACCGAGGGCCGACCCGGCTACGTGCCGCACCGCTGGGCCGGCCTGGGCGACGCCGTGCGCTGGATCACGCAGGCCGGGGGCGTTGCCGTGCTCGCCCACCCGGCGCGCTACAAGCTCGGTGCCACCGAGGAATTTGCGCTGTTTTCCGAGTTCAAGGCGCATGGCGGCCAGGGCGTCGAGGTCGTCACCGGCAGCCACAGCGTCGCCGAATACGCAATCTACGCCGCGATGGCGCAGGAGTTCGACCTGGCCGCGTCGCGCGGCAGCGACTTCCACAGCCCCGACGAGTCGCATATCGATCTGGGCCGCCTGCCGCCACTGCCCGGCGCCCTGACCCCGGTGTGGGAACTGCTCGCCGAGCGCATCCACCCTGCGGCCTGAGCGCCCCGGCCATGGCCCAGTATTTCGAAGTGCACCCGGAGAACCCGCAGCCGCGCCTGCTCAAACAGGCGGCCACGCTGCTGCAAGGAGGCGGCATCGCGGCCGTTCCCACCGACTCCAGCTACGCGCTGGTCTGCCACCTGGACGACAGGGACGCGGTGGACCGCCTGCGCCGCATCCGCGAGGTGGACGACAAACACCACCTCACGCTGCTGTGCCGCGACCTGTCCGAGCTGGCCAGCCATGCGCACGTGGACAACCGGCAGTACCGGCTGCTCAGGCTCGGAACGCCCGGGCCCTACACCTTCATCCTCGAAGCGACCAAGCAGGTGCCGCGCCGCGTGAGCCATCCCGCGCGCAAGACCATCGGCCTGCGCGTTCCCGGCCACAGGAGCCTGCAACTGCTGCTGGAGTTGCACGGCGCCCCGCTGCTGGCCACGACGCTGATTCCCGCCGGCGCCAGCGAGCCGCTGAACGACCCGCAGGACATCCGCGCGCGCTACCAGAAGCTGCTCGACGCCATCGTCGACGCAGGCGCTTGCCCGCTCGAGCCGACCACGGTGCTGGACCTCACGCCCATGGGCGCCGGCGCCGGCGTCGGCCCCACGCTGC
>NZ_AFAL01000478.1 GCF_000193225.1 Verminephrobacter aporrectodeae subsp. tuberculatae At4
CCTGACCGCCTGCGGTGGGGCGTGGGGACAGCACAGCAGCGTCCATCGAAGCGATGATGGCGTGACCCTGACCGTCTACGGTGAAGCGTGGGGAGATGGGGGCGACATGCCGGAACCGGCCGCAAACGCCATCGTCACCAGCGTTCCTGCCGCCACATATGAAGCCACCAGCGGCGAAGCCCTGGCTTACGAGATGCTGAACACCGAGCGGCTCCAGTGCGGCTTCGGATTGCTGGCGCAAGACATCAGGCTCGACCAAGCCGCCATGGGGCATCTGGACTACTTGGCGCAAAACAATGCAGTGGGTCATTTCCAGAGACCCGGCAATGCAAGGTTCACGGGCATTAACCCGGGGAATCGGGCCACTGCGGCCGGCTACGACCACAGGCAGGTGGGCGGGGCGCTGTTGTCCGTGCCGTTCGTCGAGAACGTCGAATACGCGGTGCGGTCCGTCCTGAGTGCTCCCCAAGCCCTGGTCGCGCTCCATGGGTTCCGTGACGTCGGTCTGGCTTGGGGGCCAACCGCAGTGGGCCGGACGCTGGAGATGGTCTTCGGCTTGGCCGAGGGCGCCGTGCACCAGGACGCGGGCGAGGTTCTGACCTACCCATGCGAGGGAAGCGCCGGCGTTTTGGCGTCTACAGGCGAAGAGGTGTCGGCACCGTTCCTCGCAGAAGCCGATGCCATCTGGGGCCAGCCCATCCTGGTCAAGGGCGCGAGCGACCTGAGGGTTGCTGCGGCATCGATCACGGGCCCTGGCGGGTTGGTCGCGATCAAGGCGCTTTACGGGGATGGCCAAACGACCGATCCCAACGGGCAGTGCAAGGCCGCAGTGGCCTGCGTCATCCCCGTTGCGCTGGCCGCCAACACCACTTACACCGCCACGGTGTCCGGCACGAATGCGGGTGCATGGTTCATGTCCATATTCAGCTTTCGCACGGGCGCCAGGTAGTGCGGTATGGACTGGAATCCTGGCTGAAGCCATCGCGCGGATTGGAACGCTGCCATGGGTGCAAGGGCGCGGTTCCATGGGAGACATCAGCGCATGGCCCCCATGCACTGCAATCCGTGCAGAAAAAGCCGCCGGCCGCGCCAGTCTTGCGGGCCACTCAACGGAAAGAACCATGAAACCAAAAAACGAATTGCTGGCCACTCTGGTGGCCGGCGTGGCCCTGACCGCCTGCGGTGGGGCGTGGGGAGATGGGGGCGACATGCTGGCACCGACAGCAAGCACCATCGTCACCAGCGTTCCTGCCGCCACATACGTGGCCAACAGCAGCGAAGCCCTGGCTTACGAGACGCTGAACGCCGAGCGGCTCCAGTGCGGCTTCGGACTGCTGGCGCAAGACATCAGGCTCGACCAAGCCGCCATTGGGCATCTGAACTACTTGGCAAAAAACAATGTCATCGGTCATTTCCAGAAACCCGGCAATGCAGGGTTCACGGGCGCTGAACTGGGTGATCGCGCCGCTGCGGCCGGCTACGACCGCAAGCATGTGGGCGAGACGCTGTCGACCGTGCCATTCACCGAAGACGCCGATTACGCGGTGCGGCTCATCCTGAGCGCTCCCTACCACGCCTTGGTCGCGCTCTATGGGCTCCGGGACGTCGGCCTGTCCTGGGGGTCAACCGCAGTGGGCATCCGGACGCTGGAGATGGTCTTCGGCTTGCCCGAGAACATCGCGTGGCAGGACGTCGGCAAGGTTCTGACCTACCCATGCGAGGGAAGCGCCGGCGTTTTGGCGGCCAGAGGCACGGAGGTGCCGACACCGTTCCCCGCAGAAGCCAATGCAGTCTGGGGCCAGCCCATCCTGGTCAATGGCGCGGGCGACCTGAGGGTTGCCGCGGCATCGATCACGGGTCCCGGCGGGTCGGTCGCGATCAAGGCGTTCTACGGGGATGGCCAAACGACCGATCCCAACGCGTGGTGCAAGGCAGGGCTGGCCTGCATCATCCCCGTTGCGCTGGCCACCAACACCACTTACACCGCCACGGTGTCCGGCACGAATGCGGGTGCAGAGTTCAGGTCCACGTTCAGCTTTCGCACAGGCGCCAGGTAGTGCGGTATGGGCCGGGATAAGGGCTGAAGCCATCGCGCGGATTGGCAACGCTGCCATGGATGCAAGGGCGCGGTTCCATGGGAGACAAAAAGCCGCCGGCCGTGCCAGTTTTGCGCGTCACTCAACGAAAGAAAGAACCATGAAACAAAAAACGAATTGCTGGCCGTTCTGGTAGCCGGCGTGGCCCTGACCGCCTGCGGTGGAGCGTGGGGACAGCACAGCAGCGTCCATCGAAGCGATGATGGCGGCGTGATCCTGACCGTCTACGGTGAAGCGTGGGGAGATGGGGGCGACACGCCGGCACCGGCCGCAAGCGCCATCGTCACCAGCGTTCCTGCCGCCACATACGAAGCCACCAGCAGCGAAGCCCTGGCGTACGAGATGCTGAACGCCGAGCGGTCCCAGTGCGGCTTCGGACTGCTGGCGCAAGACATCAGGCTCGACCAAGCCGCCATGGGGCATCTGGACTACTTGGCGCAAAACAATGCAGTGGGTCACTTCCAGAAACCCGGCAATGCAAGGTTCACGGGCGTTAACCCGGGGAATCGGGCCACTGCGGCCGGCTACGACCACAGGCAGGTGGGCGAGACGTTGTTGCCCGTGCCGTTCACCGAGAACGTCGAATACGCGGTGCGGTCCATCCTGAGTGCTCCCCACACCCTGGTCGCACTTCATGGGCTCCGTGACGTCGGCCTGGCTTGGGGGCCAACCGCAGTGGGCCGGACGCTGGAGATGGTCTTCGGCTTGGCCGAGAACGCCGTGCACCAGGACGCGGGCAAGGTTCTGACCTACCCCTGCGAGGGAAGCGCCGGCGTTTTGGCGTCCACAGGCGAAGAGGTGCCGACACCGTTCCTCGCAGAAGCCGATGCCATCTGGGGACAGCCCATCCTGGTCAAGGGCGCGAGCGACCTGAGGGTTGCTGCGGCATCGATCACGGGCCCTGGCGGGGCGGTCACGATCAAGGCGCTCTACGGGGATGAGCAAACGACCGATCCCAACGGGCGGTGCAAGGCCGGAGTGGCCTGCATCATCCCCGTTGCGCTGGCCACCAACACCACTTACACCGCCACGGTGTCCGGCACGAATGCGGGCGCAGGGTTCATGTCCACGTTCAGCTTTCGCACGGGCGCCAGGTAGTGCGGTATGGACCGGGATCCTGGCTGAAGCCATCGTGCGGATTGGCATCAGCGCATGACCCCCATGCACTGAAATCCGTGCAGAAAAA
>NZ_AFAL01000477.1 GCF_000193225.1 Verminephrobacter aporrectodeae subsp. tuberculatae At4
CGCCAGAGACATCGGGTGCACCAACGGTACGCTGAGCGCGCCCGTGGCCAATGCCGAGCGCACGGTCTGGACGGCCACCCTCACGCCCACGGCCAACGTCAACGCCCCGGCGAATACCATCCACGCAGACCTCACCGGAGTGACCGACGACGCGGGCAAGGCCGGCGAGTGGGAAGTCAGCAGCGCCAACTACTCCGTGGACACCCGGCCCGCAGCAGACGCATCTGCACCAAGAAGCTTCAGAGCATCGGATGCGGACAACGGCGCTGCGTCCCACGCCCAGGAAAACCAGGAAACCCAGGAAAATCAGGCCCCCGACTCTGCGGCCGCTGCAACCGGCGACGGCACCCAGGAGGACCGGGTACAGGCCGCAGGCAGCAACACCCGCATCACCAGCCTGGAACACAAGGAGGCCCCGGCCCAGCTGTCCCGGGCGCTGGAGACGCCGATTGCGCTCACGGGTTTCAAGGCCACGCTGGACACCGCCGGCAGCAGCGAGACCTTCAGCCTGTACGCGGACCCGAAGAGCGGCGCCAACGGCTACTGGGTGCAGGACGGCACCGGCGCCTTGGTGAACTTGGCCAGCGCGCTTTACGGCGGCAAGGTGGTGCACGAGGACGGGCGCTCGCGGCTGGACTTTGCGATCAAGGATGGCGGGCAGTTCGACGCCGATGGCCAGGCCGACGGCGTCATCACCGCCTTCGGCGCCGCAGCGCAGATGCCGCTGTCCATCACCGGGCAGGCGTCCGATGGGTTGCGTGAAGGGTTCTGGTTCTGAAAGGCCAGTCCCCCCTCAGGAAGGCTCATGGGACCTTCCTGGCATGGGGGGTGGCGGCTGCCCGGACGGGCGTTGACCGGGGCCCGGGCCGCAGCACCAGCCACAGCGCGATGGCGATCAGTCCGCCCCCCATCGCGTGCGCTGGTGTCGCGCGCTCGCCGAGCACAAGCCAGCCCCACAGCACGCCGAACAGGGGGATCA
Source organism: Verminephrobacter aporrectodeae subsp. tuberculatae At4 (assembly GCF_000193225.1). GTDB lineage: Bacteria > Pseudomonadota > Gammaproteobacteria > Burkholderiales > Burkholderiaceae_C > Acidovorax > Acidovorax aporrectodeae. The sequence continues at coordinate 980 of NZ_AFAL01000477.1, forward strand.
GGAACGTGACGCTCAGCGCCTTCAGCGGTCCGACGTCGGCGATCAGCCGGAAATACAGCACGTAGGCCAGCGAGGTGCAAAGCAGGCCGAGCGCGAGCATCGAGACCCAGACGCGGGTGGGGGTGTCCTGCCATGCGAACGGGTGGACCAGCGCCTCCCGGGCCAGGAATGGCAGGAGCAGGAGCATGGCGCCGATCTGGCTGCCCAGCGCGACGATGCAGCTGTCGAGGCCGCCGCGCCGGGTGATCCAGCGCTGGGTCAGAAAACCCGCGAGCCCGTAGCAGGCGGTGGCCAGCAGGCACGCCGCAAGACCCCATAGCACCGGTGCACTCGCCTCCAGAGGGCCCGCGCGCGTGAGCACGGCAACACCCGCCAAACCGATCAGCACGCCAGCGGCCTTGGCGGGCGTGATGCGCTCGCCGAACGCGGCCGCGCCGATCAGAACGCCCATCAGCGGGGTCATCGCGTTCAGGATCGCGCTATAGCCGACCGGAAGCACCTGGGCCGCGAGCGCGTACATCAGAAACGGGATGCCGGAATTGATGCATCCCAGGACGAGCGTGACGGCAAACTTGCCCTGGAACGACAAGGGCGTGCGCAGCAGCGCGATCAGCGCGAACAGGCCGAGGGCCCCGAGGGTCTCCCGACCAAACGCCGTGGGAAGCGCCCCCAGCACCGGAGCGGCGATGCGCATGAACAGAAAGCTCGCGCCCCAGAGCGCGGCGAGCAGAAGGAGGCGGGCCAAGCTGGCGAAGTCCATGGTGATCGGTCTCCTGGCATGGTTTGTTTCGGGAAGTAGCTGGCAGGGCATTCTCTCGGAGGCATGCCTGGGCAGCAAACGATTTGTTTTGCACGACGATCTACCATGGCTAAATCCCACCCCTTTCAAGGTCTTGGAAACCGATTCCCTAAGCTCATGTCGAATGCATTGGCGATGCGCGATGCATCACACCAACGGGGTTTCGGGGCGCCGTGCCGAATGGGTATTTGGCGCAGGGTGCCGTGGCAAAATCGACGATTCGAGATGGGGCGCTCGACCCTGACCACGCACCAGGCTTTCAATTGCAAGCATCAGACCGCCCCACGGGCTACATCAATGAGCTGACGTTCACAGACCGCTTCCATCGCGAGCTGTCTCCGGCATGGCTGAATTACGTCGCGATGTTGAACGGCATTCCATCGCGGGACTTCCGCCAGCCTTTCACCTATCTCGATCTCGGCTGCGGATTCGCACAATCCACCATCGTGAATGCCGCGGCTTTTCCGAATGCCGAATTCCACGCCTGCGATTTCAATCCGGCCCATATCGAGGCCGCACGGGAGCATGCCGCGCGGATGGGCGTCGGCAATGTCGTCTTTCACACCACCCGCTTTGACGAACTGCTGGAACAGGACCTGCCCGCCTTCGACTTCATCCTGATGCATGGCATCTACAGCTGGGTCGATGCGGCGGTGCGCGATACGCTGCAACGGATCGTGGCGCGCCATCTCCGGGACGGCGGACTGGTCTACCTGAGCTACAACTGCTTGCCGGGCTGGTCGGTCGAGGCGCCGCTGCGCAAGCTCATGCTGGAGATCTCGCAGGCCACGCCCGGCGACATGGTGGCGCGGGTGCAAGGCGCCCTGCGGACCACGCGGCACATCGGGAATCCGAGCTTCCGGTATTTCCGCGACAACCCGGTGGCCGTCGAGGCCGTCGAGGCCTTCTCGAAGGATCCCGTCAACTATCTCGCGCACGAGTTCTTCAACGGGACGTGGAAGGTGCATTACTCGGTGGACGTCGCGGACGACATGGCCAACGCCGGCCTGCGCTACGTCGGCAGCGCGACGCTGGCCGACAACCACCCGATGCTGGTCATGGATCGCCAAGCCGTGGAGTCCATCGCGGCCTTGCCCAATCAGCGTCTGCGGCACCTGGCGGAGGATTTCGCGGTGAATCGACGTTTCCGCCGCGACGTGTTCATGCGCGGCACGCGATCGGAGAGCGGCCGTGCACCGGGCGACGCGGTCAGGATCCTCGACGACGCGGTCATCGGCCAAGTGCCCGGCCACGATCGGCTGGGCAGCCGCGTGACGATCCCGCGCGGCGCACTGAGCTTCCATCCGGATTTCATCGACGATCTGCGCGCGCTGCTGGCGCAAGGCCCGCTGCGCATCGGCGACCTCATCGCGCGCCTCGGACCAGCGTCGCACAACCCGATGGAGATCCGGCAGAACCTGCTTTTCCTGGTGGCTTCCGGCGCGCTGATGCCGTTCGCGCTGACGGGCGGCGAAGGGCGAGCGGCCTAGCCGGAGCGGCGCCAGCTGGGTATTTCGGCGAACGCGGCCGCGCCGATCAGAACGCCCATCAGCGGGGTCATCGCGTTCAGGACCGCGCTATCTCCCGGGGGCGATCGCCCTGAGGAAATAAAAATGCCAAAAAAACATCCCATTGGGTGGGCAGATCATGCGCAAATTGGTCACGTTTGCAATGTTTGAAGCTGTATAAAAACAAGACAAAACTCAGACCGCATGGGCCCCGTCGAAGCGCCGGGGGAGCCCCATGCAAGCGACGCATCGCCTGACTGCCCACAACGCAGCCCCCGCCTCGGCCCCTGCGCAGCACAGCAGACCGCCCGGCGCAATCCATCCGCAGCGGGCACGGCCCAATCTCTCCCGATGCAGCCCCGGTCGCGGCGCCTGGCAGGCGCGCGCGCGCTCGGACCCATCGGGCATGTCCTGGCCAGCCCGTCGATTTCGTCCATCGCTTGGAAGCGCTCGTCCACGCCACATGTCTGCGAAGCAAGAAGCTACAACGGCTAAACGCATAAAAATCAAACAAATATTGGAGCATTCAAGAAGAACGCCGGTTACACTGCTGGCGTTTTAAAGCGTCATTAATTGTTATGCCGACAGACCCCTACCTTCTTGCACAGGCATTGCTCCCAACGCAGCGAAGCAGGCGCTGCCCGGACCACCGGACCGCCGAGGGGTTCAACGCAAGCGCCGTCAGCGCCCCGGCGCGCAACGGCGCAGTTCAGGATCAGCGGCCGGCGCGTCGCCGCCACGGGAGGGGCCGCCCCCCTGGCGCCCAGGCACGCCGGGGCCAGAAGATTTACCGAGTCGGTGAGGGCCTGAGCGCCAGCAGCAGCATCCTGCGCCGCTGGCGGCACCCGGGCAGCCCCCTCGTGGGCGGGCGCCGGCAGCCCCCGGGTGCTGCGCAAGCGCGCACGCCAAGACCAAGCACCAAGGCATCGCGCCCCCGGGCAGGGCCACCGCCCTGGTGCCGAGTCGCACCGTGGTCCGCGGCGCGACGCCCGGGCACGCGGCGCGCGCGCCGCCGCATCACCCCCGCCTGAACCAGCGCAAACCAAGGGCCCTGTCCACAAGGCACAGGGACCAGAACCCCTCGTCCATACACATACGCAAAGGCACGCCATGGCTACTACGCTTCCACCGACCCAGCTGACCAGCATCACCATTGCAGACAGCGCCCTCACAGCCGACGAAACCACCACCGTCACCCTCACCTTCGATCGCTTGGTGCGGAACGTCACCGCAGCGAACCTGGAGGTGCCCGCCGGGACGCTGCTCTCCAATATGCGGCCAGTGGAGAACCGTCCCAATAACCTGAGCCGTACTTGGAAGGTCACACTGACCCCGCCTGCCGACACTGCGCAGACCCCCCAGACCATCAGACTGAAGAACCTCGACGGCGTGAAGGACACGACGAACGATCAGCCCGTAGCCGCCGCCAGCCTTGGCCCCTGCGAATACACCGTCAACACCCAGCGGCCCACACTGGCCGGCGCCACCATGGTCAACGGGGCCCTGGTACTCAGCTATACCGATGCCACCAGCCTGGACGCGACCAACAAGCCGGACGCCGAGGCTTTTACGGTGCGTGGCGGCAGTGGCCCGGCCATCATCGTCAGCTACGTGCGCGTGGATGCCACGGCCAAAACCGTTACGCTGGTCCTGGCGCGTGCCGTGCGACACGGTGAGCTCGTGACCGTCAGCTACACCGATCCCACAAGCGGCAACGACAGCAACGCGATACAGAACGCTGCCGGCAATGACGCAGCGAGCTTCAGCAACCAGGCGGTAACTCACAACACGCCGGTAGACACAAGACCGCCCTCCATCAGTTCTTTGTACAGCACGATCAGGACCGACCCGCTCAGTACCGCGGATATCGGCCCGTTCAACCAGGCCTGCCTCCGAATCGACAAACCATCCGCCACGGTCACCCTCAAATTCACCCAGCCGGTCAAGGGCCTTGGCGCCAGCAATGTCGTGCTGAGAAATGGCGTGGGTACGATGTCCACCCCGACCGCCGTCAACCCCGACGCCGGCGGTCACAGCGACACCTGGACATTCACCCTGTCGGCCCCGGCGGGGGCGACGGACTCCAACGGATCCCTCCCCATCGCGGTGAATCTCTCCGGCGTGACGAACCACGATGGCGTCCAGGGCAGCGCCACCGAGGCGTACGCCGGCGTGCAGTACACGGTGGATGTCACCCGGCCCACGGTGACCCATGCCACGGTGACCGGCAACCAACTGGTGCTTACCTGGAGCGAAACGCTGGATATAAGGACCTCCCTGGCGAGCACGGCCTTCGCGGTGACCGTCGATGGCACGGCCCGGGACGTCAGCGCAGTCGCGATGAATTACGCAGCCAAGACCGTCACGCTGACGCTGAGCAGCCCGGTATCCCGCCTGCATGAGGTGAAAGCAGCTACACCGACCCCTCGACCGGTGACGATGGCATCGGCGTCGTACAGGACCGCGCCGGCAACGACGCCGCCAGCTTCACGCAAATGGCGGTGACCAACAACACAACGGCGTCATCAGACACCACGCCCCCGGCGCTGGCCAGTGCCACGGTCAACGGCAACCAGCTGGTGCTCAGCTACACCGAAACCAACAACCTGGACGCAGCCGCGCTCGCAGGCAACGCAGGCTTTACGGTGAGCAGCACGGGCACGGCCATCACCGTCACCGGCGCCGTGGTGAACGGGGCGGCCAAGACCGTCACGCTCACGCTGAGCCGCGCCGTGACCTATGGCGAGACGGTGAGCGTCAGCTACACCAAACCCGCGACCGGCGCCGTGGTGCAGGACGCTGACGGCAACGACGCGGTGGACTTCAGCAGCCAGGTCGTGCGCAACACCACGCCAGAAGACACCACGCCCCCGGCGCTGAGCAGCGCCACGGTCAACGGCGACCAATTGGTGCTCACCTGGAGCGAAGCGCTGGACAACGTGATTCCGGCCACCACGGCCTTCAGGGTGTCCGTCAATGGCGACGCCCGGGGCGTGCGCGAAGTCGTCGTGAATGCCGCAGCCAAGACCGTCACGCTGACACTGGACTCCCCGGTAACCCGGGGGACCCGAGGGTGAGAGTCAGCTACACCGACCCCTCGGCGAACAACGAAACCACCGGCGTCATACAGGACCGTGCTGGCAACGACGCGAACAGCTTCACGAATCTGGCGGTGACCAACAACACGCGAGTCACCACCGTCGCCAGCATCGCATGCTCTGACCGCAACCTGGCTGCCGGCGAGTCATGCACCTACACCATCGTCTTCTCCGCACCGATAAAGCCGGAAACCTTTACCCTGCCGAATGACCTGATAACGGCTCATCGCTGGCAGTATGACGAGGTAACCGGCAAGGGCGAGCTGTCGAACCTGTACACCACGGACGGCGGCACCACGTGGAAGTTCACCCTGACGGCGCCGATGAGCGGCGGCGAATCGATCGAATACACCCTGATTCTGCGGCTCGATGGCCTGACCGATAGCGTGGGCAACCCGTGCGGCGACGGCAATACGACCTACAGGACCGGCGGTGGCTCGTATTCATTCGCCCAGCAAAGCTACACCATCGACACCACGCGGCCCACCGCCACCATCACGCTCGACAAAAGCAGCATCAACGGGGGCCAGACCGCCACCGTGACCTTCAGCTTCAGCGAATCCGTCCATGAATTTAACGAACGCGACGTCGTTCTCGGCGACGCCAACGGCACGCTGGGTCCGCTCACCGCGGTGGGCAGCGACAGAAAAATCTGGACCGCGACCTTCACGCCCAGGACCAACGTCAACGACGCCAGCAACACCATCCGCGTGAACCTGGCTGGCGTGAGCGACCTGGCAGGCAACACCGGAGCGGGCAGCGCGAGCAGCGCCAACTACACCGTGGACACCCGGGGCACGGATACCGATGCCCCGGTGCTGCGCAGCGCCACGGTCAACGGCAACCAACTCGTGCTGACCTACACCGACGAGGTAAACAACCTGAGCGCGGCCGAACTGTCAGGCAGCGCAGGCTTTACCGTGAACAGCACCACGGGAGCGGCCATCACCGTGAGCAGCGCCGCGGTCAACGGGGTGGCCAAGACCGTCACGCTCACGCTCAGCCGCGCCGTGACCGGCAGCGAGACGCTGAGCCTCAGCTACACCAGACCCGAAACCGGCCGCGCAGTGCAGGACGAGGTGGGCAACCTCGCGGCGAATTTCAGCAGCCAGACGGTGACCAACCTCACGGGCCGCCCCACGGCCACCATCACGCTGGCCGACACCGCGCTCAAGGCGGGCGAGAGCACCGCCGTCACCTTTACCTTCAGCGAGCCCGTCACCGACTTCACGGCGGCGGACCTCGTGCTCACGGATGCCCATGGCACGCTGGGCGAACTGGTCCGCATCAGCGGTACCAACGACGGCGCCACCAGCTGGCGCGCCACGTACACGCCCGCAGTCAACACCACCAGCCTGAGCAACGCCATCCACGTGGACCTCACGGGCGTGCGCGATCTCGATGGCAACGCCGGCCTGGGCCGCGCGAGCAGCGCCAACTACACCGTGGACACCGTGCGCCCCATCGCCGTGATCACACTGGCCAACCGCGTCCTCACGGCGGGCCAGAGCACGACCGTCACCCTCCGCTTCACCGAGGCCGTCAACGGCTTCACCGCGGACGACGTCATCCTCTCCGACGCCAACGGCACGCTGAGCCCGCTCACCCCCGTGGACTGGGCACCGAGCGGTACCGCCTGGACCGCGACCTTCACGCCAACGGCCAACGTCCGGGACACGAGCAACACCATCCGCGTGAACGCGGCCGGCGTGACCGACGACGCCGGCAACACCGGCGTGGGCATCGCGAGCAGCGACAACTACACCGTGGACACCCGGCCCGCAGACACCGTTGCCCCGGTGTTCCACAGCGCCACGGTCAACGGCGACCAACTGCTGCTGCGCTACACCGAAGAGAACAACCTGAACGCGGCCGCGCTCACGGGCAGCGCAGGCTTTGCGCTCAGCAGCGCCACGGGAGCGGCCATCAGCGTGAGCAGCGCCGTGGTGAACGGGGTGGACAAGACCGTCACGCTCACGCTCAGCCGCGCCGTGACCGGCAGCGAGACGCTGAGCGTCAGCTACACCCGGCCCGAATCCGGCAACGCCGTGCAGGACGTGGCAGGCAACGCCGCGGCGAATCTCGGCAACCAGACCGTGACCAACGTGACGGGCCGCCCCACGGCCACCATCACGCTGGAAGACAGCACGCTCACCCTGGGCGAAACCACCACCGTCACCTTCACCTTCAGCGAGCCCGTCACCGACTTCACAGCGGCGGACGTCGTCCTCACGGACGCCCATGGCACGTTGAACGAACTCGAGCGTGTCAGCGGCGCCAACGGGGGCGGCACCAGCTGGCGCGCCACGTTCACGCCCACGGCGAACACCAGCAGCCTGAGCAGCGCCATCCACGTGGACCTCGCGGGCGTGCGCGATCTCGAAGGCAACGCCGGCGTGGGCCGTGCGAGCAGCGCCAACTACAGCGTGGACACCACGCGCCCCACGGCCACGATCACACTGGACAACAGCGCCATCAAGCATGGCCAAAGCACGACCGTCACCTTCCGCTTCAGCGAGCCCGTCACCGGCTTCACAAGGGACGACGTCGTGCTCAGCAACGCCAACGGCACGCTGAGCGAGGCACTCATCGCCGGCAGCGACGGCAAAACCTGGGTCACCACGTTCACGCCAAATGCCGACGTGCTGGACACGAGCAACACCATCGGCGTGAACCTCAGCGGGGTCAGCAACGCCGCCGGCAACGCCGGCACCGGCCAGGCCAGCAGCACCAACTACACCGTGGACACCGTCAACACGCAGAGCGTGCATCCCTCAGCCACCATCACATTCGACAAAACCCGGTTCATCGCCGGTGAAAGCACCAAGGTCGAATTTCTTTTCCCCTGGACGCCCGTAATGGACTTCAGGGTGTCCGATATCGACCTCACCCAGGCCAATGGCACGCTCAGCAACCTGCGTGCACCCCATGTCCACGACGGCCGCGCCGGCGGCTACTGGACGGCCACGTTCACGCCCAATGCCGACACAAGCAGCCAGACCAACGCCATCCACCTGAAACTTGTCAATCTGAGCATCATCGATGGGAGCGTCGGTCGCGGCCTGGTCAGCAGCGCCAACTACAGCATCGACACCCTGCGCCCCACGGTCACCATCACGCTGGCCGACAGCAGCCTCACCGCCGGCGAAACCACCACCGCCACCTTCAGCTTCAGCGAGCCCGTCATCGGCTTCGCAAAGGACGACATCATGCTCATCGACGCCAACGGCTCCCTGGGCGCACTCACGACCGAGGACGCCGGCAAAACCTGGACCGCCCCCTTCACGCCCAAGCCCCACGTGAACGACGCGACCAACACCATCAGCGTCAACCTCGCGGGCGTGGTGGACGCCGCAGGCAACGCCGGAGTCGGCAGCGTGAGCAGCGCCAACTACACCGTCCACACCCGGGTGGGAGACACCACGGCCCCGGTATTCAGCAGCGCCACGGTCATCAACCGCGGCGAGCAACTCGTGCTCAGCTTCACCGACGCGAACAGCCTGAGCGACGCCGCGCTGACCAGCGCCGGCTTTACCGTGAACAGCAGCGCCGCGGGAGCAACGGCCATCACGGTCCGCAGCGTCAGCGTGAACGCACCGGCCAAGACCGTGACGCTCACGCTGAGCCGCACCGTTGCCCTCGGGGAGCCACTGACCGTCAGCTACGCCCGGCAGACGGACAACGTGGTCCGGGACGCGGAAGACAACGCCGCAGCGAACTTCCGCAACCAGCCCGTGACCAACAACGACAACACGCCTGACACCACGCCCCCGGTGCTGCGCAGCGCCGCGGTCAACGGCGACCAGTTGCTGCTCACGTTCAGCGAGCCGCTGGACGGCAGCAGCAGACCACCGGTCTTGTCGGCTTTCGTGGTGAGCGT
>NZ_AFAL01000476.1 GCF_000193225.1 Verminephrobacter aporrectodeae subsp. tuberculatae At4
GTTGAGAACAATAGTCTCATGTCCCCGCTGGCCTATCTGCTGGCCGCCGCCACGGCCGCTGCGGTCTACACCACCGTGGTCGGTGACGGCAATCCTATGGCGGGCCTGGAAATCATCGGCCAGGGCAAAGATCCCTTGAGCGAGGCCCTCGCCTCGGTCACAGAGAAGGCAGTGACGCTGTCCATGGCCGAATTCCCTCAGGAAACGACGGCTATGCTCGACTTCCTGAGCGGGGTGGGGGAGACCATCGATGCCATGGTCACCTACACCGATGAAAAGACCGGTCGAGTGGTCAGCACCCAATGGAACAGCCTGAGCCAAGTCACGCGCGATAGGCTCAAAGGTGGGGGCGAGGTCACCACCGTAGTGCTGACCCGTGGCCAAGTGCGGGCCGTCAAGACTATTATTACCGCTCCAAAAGTCGTAAACTGGACGACGCCTGACATTACCACTCGGGGCGCTGTAAACTGGTTTACGCCCGACAAAAATCTGCGTGGGGAGTCCTTTGAAAAATACTTGGAAAAAACCAAATACTCCGAAAAAAATGGCTATACTAATCTTAATGAAAGGCAACCAAAGCACAAGACTTTCGACTCCTATAACTTCACCACGGACCACGCGGTAAGCATCAAGACCATGGACACCCTGGGACTGTCAGGAAGCAATCCCATGAAGCCATGGAGGGCGGCGGGCTATTTGCGGCGTTACGTCGATGAGGCGAGGGATTATAAGAGAGTAGGTCAACCGAATGGAATCTACGAAAAACCAATCAAATCACGAAGCATTGAATTGGCCATCCCGGTCGGAACCCCGGTCAAAGTGCGTGAGGCATTGGACAAGGTTGTAATAGATGCTCTCGCCCAGGGGGTTGTAGTGAATATCAGTGTAGTAGTAAAGTGAGGTCATCATGTCTTTTCAATATTCCACCAAAGATGTCACGGGTGAAATCGAAATTTACCGCTTTGGCACTTTCTATCGATTGACTAGTTGCATGTGCGCATCGGCCCTGACCGGCACGGACTTGGACCATGGCCTGGACGAATTCCTGCCCACAACGGTCAGCGATTCCGAATTTGGTGCGGCCATCCGCCGCTGCCACGACGCCACCCGGTTCGAGGACGTGGACGCCCTGCCCACGGGAGAAGCGGCAAAGGCAGCACACCGCGAGTGGAAGAAAAAATTGGTCCTGTGGAAACGCAAGGCGCTGGAAATGACGGGTTGCAAAAACCTGGACGAACTCTATGAGGACGCCCGTCACTCCGGCAGTTGTCGCATCAAGGATGTGTATGCCTTCTTCAATAGCAGCCGGGATAAGCCGACTGAATTTTCCTCGATTCCCGACCATTTCCCCGACTACCGCGAGTTTATCGTTGAGCAACCAGCCAGCGACGAAATGCTGGGGCAAGCCGCAAGGGCGGCACTTGATGCCGGGGTACGAAACGCCCTGCCGCCACCGCGCGTGCGGCGCGGGTCAAAATAGTTATCGCCTCATTCAAACAGCCATCGGCTGAATATCCTGCACGCGCGAATGTGTCTTGATGACCAATTGCGTTCGGGGTTGAAGCTCACGGCTGCGATGTGTGACCCGTTGCGCGTGGCGCCTGACCAGCGTGCCGGGTTGCGCGCGCGAGTGCTCATGTACAGCGCGTGCCGAGCGGTCAGGATCGCTTTGATCACGATCCATTGAATTGGCCATCGTCCCGGTCAAAGTGCGTGATGCATTGGACAGTGCAGCAATATGAGGTCGCCCAAAGGGTGTTCAGGTGAATATCAGTGTAGTAG
>NZ_AFAL01000475.1 GCF_000193225.1 Verminephrobacter aporrectodeae subsp. tuberculatae At4
TAACAGCCATGATGTTTCCCTTCAAGAAGGGGGTTGATGTACGGATACGTATTTGGGGTGTGTTCGCTGCTTGCCGTGATCAGCACGGCAGGCAACAAACAAGGCGGGCAAGCGTGCGATGCCGCAGCTACGGTATGTCCCCCGCGCCAAGTGGGACAACGGCCCGCGCACCACCCACGGACACCGCGTGTTGTGGCGCCCGGGCACCGTCCAGGGAACTCGGACACGGCTTGCCCGCGCACGGTCCCGTGCCACTGGCAAGCCGCACGAACTCCGCGCATCGATGGCAACGCCGAACGCAGGCACGCGGGTGGGCACGCCATGGGCCGATGGGGCTGGCTTCAGATCCAGGACTCGTCACGCACCACATCTGACGTCTGCCCGATGATGGACAGTTGCACTTGCGCTGCGGCGCCGGAGGCGCTAATGACGCCGTTGGCCCGGCCATCGGTGTCGAACTCCCCGCCATCGGTGATCGAAAAGTCCAGCCGCAGCCGCCCGCCTTCGTTCACCATCTTGCCGCCGTAAGGCGCGCTCGCCAAGTTCACCCAGGTGCCGGTGCTGTCCTGCACCCAGTAACCGTTGGCGCCGATCTTCGGGTCCACATACAAGCTAAAGGCCTCTCTGCTGCCGGCAGTCTTGAGCGTGGCCTGGAAACGCGTCAGCGCGATCGGCGCCTCCAGCGCCTGGGGCGTCTGCGCGGGGAGCGCCTTTTGCTCCAGGCTGATGATGCGGGCAGTGCTGGCGAAATGGACCTTGCCCTCCTGGCTACCGACCACCAAGGTAATCGGGCTGCTGGCGTGGCTGCTCGTCGTCACGCTCAGGGAGGTGACTGCGGTCTGCATCCTGTCCTGGATGCCGTCTGCGTTGCCATCGCCGGTTGCAGCACCCGCGGGGCCGACCGCCCGATTTTCCTGGGCGTCGGACGCGGCGTCGTTGTCTGCATTCGGTTCCCTGAAGTCTCTGGGTTCAGGTTCAGGTGCAGGTGCAGGTGCGATGCAGATGAATGTGAAGGTGAAGATGCATATGCATATGCAACTCCGAGGTTGTCCACGGCCTGGTTCGTGAAGCTGGCCGCGTCGTTGCCTGTCGTGTCCTGTATCACCTCGTGGCCGGTCGTGGGCTTGGTGTAGCTCAGCTTGACCGTCTCGCTGCTGCCCACGCGGCGGTTCAGCGTCAGCGTGACGGTCTTGCCCGTGACGGCCACACTGTTCACGCTGATGGCCGCGTTGCCCGCGCTACTCACCGCAAAGGCCGAGGCGGCTGCGATCCTCACGGCATCCAGGTCAGCCACGTCGATGTAAGTCAGCACCAGTTGGTCGCTGCGGACCGTGGCGCTCCCCAGCACCGGGGCCGTGACGTCCGGGATCAGATTGGTTACAGCCTGGTTCGTGAAGCTGGCCGCGTCGTTTCCGGCAGCGTCCTGTATCACCTCGTCCCCGGTCGGGGGCCGGGTGTAGCTCAGCGTGACCGTTTCGCCGCCGGCCACGTCGCGGTCCAGCACCAGGGTCACGGTCCTGCCCGATACAAACACCCTGATGACGCTGATGGCCTCATT
>NZ_AFAL01000474.1 GCF_000193225.1 Verminephrobacter aporrectodeae subsp. tuberculatae At4
CCAATCTATGATCCAGTAGCGCTTGGTTTGTGGGTTCACGTACAAACAATTGACGACACCGATTCCCTTGATCAGGCGATGCTCGTTACCGCTATATTGCAAGCGCACCAACCCCATCTTGTGCGAATGGTTCTTGTCCGAAACGCTGTCGTCAAACACAAGAAAGCCATCGGGAGAAAATTCAATCACACCTTTGACCTGCTCCCAGACATCATCCGGCGTTACATTGTCATTCTGCAAATAGCGATTGATGGCGTCATGCGAAAAATGCTGATGATGATCGGCAAACCAAGTTTGCGTGTAATTCGTCTGCGACGAAATGAGAAATTGACAGTAATCACGGCGCATTGGCTTCATGTTCATGAAGTGTGAAGTTGAAACCACGCAAGTATACATCACAAAACATCACAAATAACTATTTTCTTGATTATTTATTTTAGTTTGCGTAAGTCCTAGCTATCTTGAAAAGATCGTACAGGTTGCCTATCCAATTCCTACGGTATCTCAACGACAACTGAAGAAATTCGCTGAAGAAAAAATAAAACATCTCCTGTCATCAGAGCTAAAAATAGCACTGCGTCGATTCGAAGAACAACTCTATGAATCCGCAATAGATCAGGTAGCACGCCTATCCAGACATATGAGGGACATAGTTCGGATCGTTAATCGACTGTCATTGGCATTGCCGATAACATATAAAGAAGTGAATGTGGCAGATGCCATCGTGTTCGAGGCATTGTCTCAACGCTTTCCGAAATTAAGAGAAAACATCTGCAATTATCCCCAGTACTTTTTTAGAGGAAGTTCATACCCAGACCATTTGTCTGATGACAGTCTCTCCATCGAAGATCGGACTGCGCGGAGGCAGGAAGTAGAGGATGACGCCACAGCGGCACAGAAGGACAAGAAGCCGCTTTGGGCGAAATTTCTTTCGGATGACAGCGGAGAAAAGCAGGTTGCGGATAGCGCTTGCCGATTCCTGTTCTCCTCGTTTAAATCTGGAGACCCCCTTAGCATAAATGAACTAAGAATGGCACATCCCAATCGGATGGCCCGTTATCTCAGATGCACTGCCATCGATGGAATTCCTGATGCAGAAGAAATCCATGGGATTCTAAGTGATCCTGTAAAGTGGGGACAAGCGCTAAGCGTGAGTGACAACAAAGAGCTTTCTTCCCTTCTCGGGTGGTTTTCTATCCACATACAATCTTGGCCTTGCAGTGCCTCGGACATAGAAATTTGCATCAAAAAACTGGTCGATAAATCCCAACACGTCGTGGTCGTGGAGAGTGAAACTACGAAAGGCATTTCCAGAGTAATGTGGGAGTTGCTTCAACATGATAAATGCACTCCTGATACATATAATAAATGTCTTCCGGATATTATAGAAAAGACGCCTATTCATGTTTCTTGGAATTTCGGTTACGAGGTTCCAAAAGAGCGCAATGAAAATTTCAGAAATAGTGTACTTTTTAAGGAATCCACCGAGAAATGGATTGATCGTGCTCGAAAAGCCATAAATGGCGAGCTTGATGGGATACTGCTGCACTATATTCTTTTTAGGATTCCCTATTTACAAAATGGATCATACGAAGAGGTTCATGCGATAACTTCAAAGATGTGTGAAACAGATGATGGATTGGATAAACTCCTCTCCGGCTATGATGACTATAAAAACGACGATCCTCGCCCATCGCCGTCGTTTTCTATCATTAAAGACCCAGAACATCTGGTTAGCCGTATCGAAAAATCCAGTTTGAACGCGAAATATTATTGGTTAATAGAACCCTTGAAAGGATGGAAAAATCAGCAAAATATACTTGCCAGAATTTTGAACGCTCCACTACCCCCATGAAAATCTTCCAAACCTACTCCGAAATCACCGCCTGCATAGGCCAAGAGATCGCCCTAACCGAATGGCTGTCCATTACACAGGAACAGATCAATCTATTTGCCCAGGCCACGGGCGACCACCAGTGGATCCATGTGGATCCCGAGCGCGCCAAGGTGGGGCCCTTTGGCGTGCCGATTGCGCACGGCTTGCTCACGCTGTCGTTGATTCCGCAATTTCTCACAATGAGCCTGCGCATCGAGGGGGCGCGCATGGGCGTGAACTACGGGTTTAACCGGGTGCGCTTTACCGCGCCCGTTCCGGTGGGCAGCCGCTTGCGCGCGCGCCTGGCGCTGCAAGCGGCCGAGCCCCTGGCGCCCGACGGCATGCAGATGACCTGGCTCGTGACCGTGGAGCGCGCGGGCGGCGACAAGCCCGTGTGCGTGGCCGAATCGCTCACGCGCAGCTACGGCGCAGCCGCCTGAGAACCCGTCTGCGGTGACGCCGTGACCCCGCGCGAGCGCGCTCAGTTGGACCGGATCAACCCGCTGATGACCGTGCCCTCGGGGGCGTCGCCGATCGCGCCATCGGGCATGGCAAAGCTGTTTTGCCGCCAGGCCTCGAATACGGTCACGGCCACCGCGTTGGACAGGTTCATGCAGCGCTGGCCCGCGACCATGGGCAGCCGCAGGCATTGCGCGGGGGGAAAGCTCTCGCGCAAGGCCACGGGGAGCCCCCGGGTTTCTCCGCCAAACACCAGCCAGTCACCCGGCAAGAAGCAGGAGGCGTACACGGTCAGCGCGCCATGGGTGGTCACCAGGAACATGCGCGCCACGTCGGGCCGGGTGTCGCGCAGGAACGCGGTCCAGCCTGCGTGGCGCAGCACCTGCGCGT
>NZ_AFAL01000473.1 GCF_000193225.1 Verminephrobacter aporrectodeae subsp. tuberculatae At4
GTAGTCGGCGCTGCTGGCGTGGCCGAGCCCGGCGCGGCCGACGGTGTTGGTCACGCCCGCGAGGTTCACGCGGATGGCGTTGCTGCTGTTCTCGGTATTGTCATTCGGGGTGAACGTGGCGCTCCAGGTGCGGCCGTCAGCGTCGGCCACCAGGGGCCCCAGCGTGCCGTTGGGCGCATCGACGTCGTCGGCCGTGAAGCCGAGGACCGGCGCGTTGAAGCGGATGGTGACGGTGCTCGTCTCGCCGATCTTCAGGGCGCTGTCGCTCAGCGTGATGCTGGCGCTGGGGCGCGTGGATTCGATGGTGTCTATCTGGTAGTTGGCGCTGGTGGCGCTGCCGATGCCCGTGCGGCCTGCGTGGTTGCTCACGCCGGCAAGGTTCACGCGGATGGTGTTGCTCGTGTCCTGCACGTTGAGCGTGGGCGTGAAGGTCGCCGTCCAGACCTTGCCGACTGCGTCCGCCGTGAGCGGGCCCAGCGTGCCGTTGGCGTCGCTGAGCACGACGTCTTCTGCCGTGAAGCCCCTCACGGAATCGTTGAAGGCAATGGTGACGGTGGTGGTTTCGTCGATCCGGAGGTCGGTGTCGGCCAGCGTGATGATGGCCGTGGGGCGCTCGGCCGTGGTGTCGATGGCGTAGTCGGCGCTGCTGGCCGTGCCTTCGCCCGTGTTGCCTGCGGCGTTGCTCACGCCCGCGAGGTTCACGCGGATGGTGTTGCTCGCGTCCAGCACGTTCGCCGTGGGCGTGAAGGTCGCCGTCCAGGTCTTGCCGTCGGCATCCGCGGTGAGCGGGCCCAGCGTGCCGTTGGCGTCGCTGAGCACGATGTCCTGCGCGCTGAAGCCCGTGACCGCCTCGCTGAAGGCGAAGCGGACCGTGGTGGTCTCGCGCATCGTGAGGCTGGTACTGCCGAGCGTGATCGTGGCGCCGGGGCGCACGGTGCTGACGCTGTAGCTGGCGCTGTGGGACTGGCCAAAGCCTGTGGTGTCGGCCGGGTTGACGGCGTCGGTCACGCCGAAGAGGTTCACGCTGATCGTGTTGCGCGCACTGTGGACGTTGGCCGTGGGCGTGAAGGTCGCCGTCCAGGTCTTGCCGTCGGCGTTCGCCGTGAGCGGGCCCAGCGTGCCGTTGGCGTTCGTGAGGACGACGTCGTCTGCCGTGAAGCCGTTGACGCGAACGTTGAAGACAATGGTGACGGTGGTGGTTTCACCGGCCATCAGGTGGTTGTCGGCGAGCGTGATGGTCGCGGTGACGAGGTCGCGGGTGTCGACGTTGTACGCGCCGCCGTGGAACCCGCCCTCGCGGGACATATTGCCCGCGAGGTCGCGGATGCCGTGCGCCGCCCCCGTCACGACGCTCGGCCTGGCCCAGGACACGGAGGTCCGGAACGTCGGGGCGGTGAGGGTGATGCTCCAGGTCCTTCCGCCGTCGGTGGAGTTCAGGTCGGACATCGTGCCACCGGAGGCGCCGGCGGCGCTGTATATGTCGTCGAGGCTAAAGCCCGTCACCTGTTCGTTGAAGGTGACGGTGATGGTCAGCGTGCCGCCGGATCGCAGGTTGTGGCTCGAGACGGCGATCCCGCTCACCTGGGGCGGGGAGCTGTCGTTGGCGTAGGCTTGGTCGTTGGCTATATAGGTCCCCCCCGGGTCGCCGGGCACGTTGCCCCCGCCGACCGTGTTGCCCGCGGAATCGGCGATGTCGCGCAGCTTGATCGCGATGCGGTTGTCGGGCATGTTGTCCGCAGAAGGGGACCGGAGCGTGAGCTTCCACGTGGTTCCGCCGTCCGTGCTGCGCAGGTTCGACAGCGTTCCCCGCAGGCCATTGATCGACTGGTTGCGCTGGGTCAGGGAATCGATGATCTCCAGGTCATCGAGCGTGAAGCTGTTTGCATCGATTGCCTGGGAGAAGGTGATGGTGACGGTGGTCTCCTCGTTCGCGGCCAGGAGGCGGTCATCGATGACCAGACTGCGCAGCATGGGCCGCACGGTGTCCACGACGTAGTTGGCGCTGCTCGCGCTGCCGACCCCGGCCACTCCCGCGGCGTTGCGCACGCCCGCCAGGTCCACGCGGACGGTGTTGTTCGCGACCTCGGTGTTCGCCGTGGGCGTGAAGGTCGCCGTCCAGGTCTTGCCGTCCGCGCCGACGGCCAGATTGCTCAGCGTGCCGTTGCCGCTCGTGAGCACGATGTCGGCGGCGTCAAAACCGGTGACGGCCTCGTTGAATTGGAAGCTCACGGTGGTGCTCTCGCCCACGGTGAGCGTGCTGTCGGCCAGCGTGATGCGCAGGCTGGGGCGCCCGGCGACGGCGTCGAGGCTGTAATTGACGCCGGTGGCACCCCCCCCTCGCCCGCGTTGCCCGCCCGGTCGTTCACGCCGGCCATGTTCACGCGAAAGGTGTTGTTCGACGAGGTGACGTTGCGCGTCGGCGCGCTCAGGGTCGCGGTCCAGACGCTGCCGTCGCCGGTGGACGTGAAGTGCGACAGCATGCCATCGCGCAG
>NZ_AFAL01000472.1 GCF_000193225.1 Verminephrobacter aporrectodeae subsp. tuberculatae At4
CCATCGAGGACCTGTGGGCTTTCAACGACGAGCAGTTGGCGCGCACCATCGTGCAAAGCCCGGTGCCGTTGATCAGCGGGATCGGGCACGAAACCGATTTCACCATCGCCGACTTCTGCGCCGACCTGCGCGCGCCCACGCCCACGGCGGCGGCCGAACTGCTCGCCCAGCCCCGCGACATCTGGCTGGGGGCGCTGGACCGGCTCGCCGGCCGCATCCGCGACGCCGTGCAGCGCCAGCTCGACGCGCGGCAGCAGCGGCTGGACCAGGCGGCCGCACGGCTCGGCCGCCCGTCGGGCCGCGTGGCGCACCAGCAGATGCAGCTGGCGCAGCTTGCCCAGCGCATGCGCCACGGCGCGCAGCGGAGCCTGCAGCACCGCGCGCAGGCCCGGCAAGCGCTGCAAGTGCAACTGCCCGCCGCATGGCAGCGGCACCTGGCGCGGCAAGCAGATCGGCTGGAGCGCGCGGCCCTGCGCCTGGAACTGCTCGACCCGCGCCTGGTGCTGCAACGCGGCTACGCCCTGCTCACCAGCGCCGGCGGCCAGGCCGTGACCCAGGTGCGCCAGGCACGCCCCGGCGACGCGCTGCGGGCCACGCTGGCCGACGGAACGATCGACCTGACCGTGGCCCAGCCCGGCGTCTAAGTCTGAAATTCCCCCCCCTCGTGCCAGGCCTCGCGCATATAAGTGAATGGCGGGCCCTCGTCCCGATCGTGTCTGCTTCCTTTCACCGGACGGCTCGGCATAGGGCCGGGAACCATCGACACCGCCATAATAACGCCAGTTTGCACGATAACAATATGCATGTTATCGTGCGGAATAAAAGTTATACAGGATGCACTTTGCCGACCCAAGCGACCGCCGTTCTGCACTATCTCCACGAGGTTCTGGGCATTGACGCGCCAGACCTGAGGCCGTGGGGGCGTGCAAACGAACTGCCTTACTTCCTGCGCGACGCCTTCCAGTTCAGCGAGCTGGAACTGCTGGGGCAGCCCGTCGTCCTGGCGATCGGGCGGGCTGAGGCCAAGCAGTCCCTCAGCGAAGTCCGTACCTGGCTGGACAAGGTCCTGGCCCTGGCGGGTCAGCCGGCGGTCTACGTCACCGATGCACTGGCCTCTTATGACCGTCGGCGCTTGATCGAGCAAAAAGTCCCGTTCATCGTGCCGGGCAACCAACTCTATCTGCCGGACCTGGGGCTGGACCTGCGTGAGTATTTTCGGCAGCGCGCTCCGGCCACGGAAGCGACGCTGAGCCCATCCGCGCAAGCCATGCTGATCACCGCCTTGCTACGCCAGCCGTGGCAGCCCGATTGGCAGCCTTCCAAGGTTGCGGCCGCGTTGGGCTACACGCCCATGACACTGTCGCGCGCGGTCAGGGAACTGACTGCGGCCGGGCTGGCTGCCGCGCACACGGTCGGCCGTTCGCGCTGGCTGCGCATGGAACTCCCACCGAAGCAGGTCTGGGAGCGTGCGAGGCCCGCACTGCGAACGCCGGTCCGGCGCACGGTCTGGGTGGCAGCGCATGGGGTCGCCGCACACCGGCCCAGCCGCCTCGCGGGTCTGAGCGCTCTCGCGCGCCATTCCATGCTGTCCGAGCCGAAATGGCCGGTGCATGCGTTGAGCGCCGCAGACTGGAAGGCTGCGACGGATGCCGGCGTTCGCGAATTGCCTGATCCCGAAGCGGGCGCACAAGAATGGCAGCTGTGGAGCTACAGCCCGGCGCTGATGCCAAACGCCAGCACCGT
Organism: Verminephrobacter aporrectodeae subsp. tuberculatae At4; assembly: GCF_000193225.1. GTDB lineage: Bacteria > Pseudomonadota > Gammaproteobacteria > Burkholderiales > Burkholderiaceae_C > Acidovorax > Acidovorax aporrectodeae. Next base: position 1,744 of record NZ_AFAL01000472.1, read on the forward strand.
GGACCCGCTCTCCTTGACGCTCAGCCTGCAGGAGAACGCCGACGACCGAATCCAGCTCGCACTGGACGAACTGAAAAGGCAACTTTCATGGTGAGAGGTTGTGCCGCTATTCGCGGGGCAGAACACGGGGACGCGCCGCCGCGCTGGCGACGGCCAGCGCCGTCATGTTGAGCACCCGGCGCACGGTGGCGGCCGGGGTCAGGATGTACGCCGTGGCGGCTGCGCCCATGAGGATGGGGCCCACGGTCACGCCGCCGCTGGTGGTGGTCTTGAGCACGTTGTAGAGGATGTTCGCCGCGTCGATGTTCGGGCAGATCAGCAGGTTCGCCGCGTCGGTCAGCGTCGCGTCCGACAGATAGGTGTTGCGGATTCCCGGATCGAGCGCGGCGTCGCCGTGCAGTTCGCCGTCGCATTCGATCCCGGGGTGCGCGGCGACGAACAGGTCGCGCGCCAGGCGCATCTTCTTGGCCGACGCGCGCTTGGAGGATCCATAGTTGGAATGCGACAGGAAGGCCACCTTTGCGGGCAGGCCAAAGCGCTGCACTTCCTGCACCGACATCCAGGCGATGTCTGCCAGTTGCTGCGCCGTGGGGTCTTCGTTCACATAGGTGTCCGCAATGAAGAGCGTTCCGCGGCTGGTCATGAGCGCGTTGAGCGCGGCGTAGTCGTGCACGCCCGGCTGGCGGCCAAGGATGCTGTGGATGCGTTCCAGGTGCGTTTCATAGGTTCCCACCAGGCCGCAGATCATGGCGTCGGCGTCGCCCAGCGCCACCATCAGCGCGGCGATGATGGTGTTCGAGCGGCGCACCGCGGCCTTGGCCACTTCCGGCGTGGCGCCGTCGCGGCGCATGCGCTGGTGGTAGTGCTCCCAGTACTGGCGAAAGCGCGGGTCGTCCTCGGGGTTGCACAACTGCACGTCGTTGCCCGGTTGCATGCGCAGGCCGGCTTTCCGGATGCGCGCGGCGATCACCGCGGGGCGTCCGATCAGTATCGGCCGCGCGATCCTGTCGTCTATCACCATCTGCGCGGCGCGCAGCGCGCGCTCGTCTTCTCCGTCGGCGTAGGCGACGCGCTTTTGCGCGTCGGGCAGGGCCTTGGCCGCGGTGATCACGGGGCGCATCAGCATGCCCGTCTGGTAGACGAAGCGCGAGAGGTTTTCCTTGTAGGCCTCCATGTCGGTGATCGGGCGCGTGGCCACGCCGGAGTCGGCTGCGGCCTGGGCCACGGCGGGCGCGATCTTGAGGATCAGGCGCGAGTCGAAGGGCGTGGGGATCAGGTAGTCGGGGCCAAAAGCGAGTTCCTTGCCCGCGTAGGCGTTGGCCACCTCTTCGCTGATGTCGGCCTTGGCCAGGTCGGCAATCTGGCGCACGCAGGCCAGCTTCATGGCTTCGGTGATCCGGGTCGCGCCGCAGTCCAGCGCGCCGCGGAAGATGTAGGGAAAGCACAGCACGTTGTTCACCTGATTCGGGTAGTCCGAACGGCCCGTGGCGATGATGCAGTCCGGGCGCACCGCGCGGGCCAGTTCCGGGCGGATTTCGGGCTCGGGGTTGGCCAGCGCCAGGATGATCGGCCGGGGCGCCATGCTCCGGACCATCTCCGCCGTGAGCACGCCGGGAGCCGAGCAGCCCAGGAACACGTCCGCGCCGTTGACGGCGTCGGCGAGCGTGCGCGCGTCGGTCTCTTGGGCGTAGCGCGCCTTGGATGCGTCGTAGCCGCCGGGGCGGCCCGCGTAGATCACGCCCTTGGAATCGCACATGAAGACGTTGTGCGCGCGCACGCCCAGGCCCAGCATCACGCTGACGCAGGCAATCGCGGCGGCGCCGGCGCCCGAGACGGCGATCCTGACCGCGCCGATGTCCTTGCCCACCAGTTCCAGGCCGTTGAGCAGCGCGGCGCTGGAGATGATGGCCGTGCCGTGCTGGTCGTCGTGGAACACGGGGATGTTCATGCGCCGGGACAGCTCGCGCTCGATGTAGAAGCACTCGGGCGCCTTGATGTCTTCGAGGTTCACGCCGCCCAGCGTGGGCTCGAGCGCGGCAATGATCGCGATGAGCTTGTCGGGGTCGCGCTCGGCCAATTCGATGTCGAATACGTCCACGCCGGCGAACTTCTTGAACAGGCAGCCCTTGCCCTCCATGACCGGCTTGCCCGCCAGCGGGCCGATGTCGCCCAGGCCAAGAACGGCCGTGCCATTCGTGATCACGCCCACCAGGTTGCCGCGCGAGGTGTAGTCGAAGGCCTTGGACGGGTCGGCCTGTATGTCCAGGCAGGGGTAGGCCACGCCGGGCGAGTAGGCGAGCGAGAGGTCGCGCTGGTTCGACAGGGGCTTGGTGGGGGTCACCGATATCTTGCCCCGGCCGGGGTTGCGGTGGTACTCGCGCGCGGCGTCGCGCAGCGATTCTTCGGCGGCGGAAAGTTTCTCGGGCATGCGGCAATCCTGTTCGGAAGTCCTCGGTGGGGGTGCGAAACAGGGTAGCCGATGGTGTGGCTGGCCGGCATCGCGGTTTATGCCTATCCGGCCCACCCCCCGTCCGCTGGCGCGCGGGGCGCGTCAGGCCGGTCCGTGGGGCGGTGGCGGCTCGCGCCCGTCGAGCACGGCGTGCGCGCGTTCGCGGTCGATGTCGCCCTCCCAGGCGGCCACGGCGACGGTGGCCACGCAGTTGCCGATCAGATTGCCCAGCGCCCGGGCAATCCCCATGAACCAGTCCACGGACAACACCAGCACCAGACCGATCGCGGGGATCGCGGGAATCGCCTGCAAGGTGGCCGCGAGCACGACGATGGCCGACCCGGGAACACCGTGTGCGCCCTTGGACGTGAGCAGCGAGACCGCCAAAATGCCCCACAGATCGGCCATGGAGATCGGCGTGTTCGTGGCCTGCGCGATGAACACCGCCGCCAGCGTGATGTAGATGGAGAACGCGTCGAGGTTGAACGAATAGCCCGTGGGGATCACCAGTCCCACCGTGGAATCGCGGATTCCCATGCGCCTGAGCTTGGCCATGACCTGCGGCAGCACGCTGTCGGACGAGGTGGTCGCAAACACCACGGCGAGTTCCTCGCGCAGATAGCGCAGCAGCTTGAACAGGCTCAGGCCCGACAAGCGCATGATGGGCCCGAGCACCGCCACCACGAAGAGCAGCACGGCGGCGTAGAACAGCAGCACCAGCATGCCCAGTTGCCTGAGCGCGCCCGGGCCGTATTTGGCGACCGTGAACGCGATGGCGCCGAGCACCCCCAGCGGCGCGAGCCGGATGATCAGCCCCATGGCCTTGAACAGCACCAGCGAAAGCGTCTCGACCAGTTCCGTGACGCGCGCGCCGCGCTCGCCCAGCAGCGCCAGCGCGCAGCCGAAGACGATGGCAAACAGCAGCACCTGGAGCACGTCGCCGTTGACGAAGGCGCTCACCGCCGTGGTCGGGATGAGCCGCAGCAGAAAGTCGCTGAAGCCGCCCCCGGTGAGCTTGTGCGCGCTCTCCGTGTAGGCACCCAGGGCCTGGGCGTCGAGTGTCCCGGGGTTCACGTTCATTCCCGCGCCGGGCTCGAACCAGAGCGCCAGCGCCAGGCCCAGCACGAGCGCGACGGTGGTGACCCCCTCGAAGTAGATCAGCGTCCTGAGGCCGACGCGGCCCACGCGCCGCAGATCGCCGCTTCCCGCAATGCCATGCACCACCACGCAGAAAACGATCGGGGAGATCAGCATCTTGATCAGCTTGATGAACCCGTCGCCGAGCGGCCTGAGCTGCAACGCGGTATCGGGCCAGACCAGGCCGAGCGCCACGCCGGCGAGCAACGCCAGGACCACCTGGCCAAAGAGGGAGGGGAAAACCCGGGGCATGGACACTCCTTGGGAATGGATCGCACACAAGCGGCTACGCAGCGCAAGCATAGGTTGCCGATTGCGTATCGGGGTGCCCGGCTTGTTTCCCAGGTGACAGAGCGGGGGCCCTGCTGCATGAAAAAAGCCACGCGCCGAAGGGGGTGGCTTGGAGGGGGAGCGGGGCAGGCCCTTGCCGCCGCCCGATCGGGTGTCAATCGATCACATCAATAGCCCAAGGTCTTGCCGTCCGGGTTGCGCGGGTCGGAGTTGCCGTACAGGATGCCGTCGCGCAGCTGGATGGTCTGCGTGCGGCCCATCGCCGGCTTCACGGCAATGCTGTGGCCGCGCTGCCTGAGCAGCGCCAGGGTGTCGGGGCTCAGGCCCTTTTCCACGCGCAGTTCGTCGGGCGTCCACTGGTGGTGCACGCGGGGGCTGGCTGCGGCTTCCGCGGGGGTCATGCCGAAGTCGATGATGTTGAGCACCGTCTGCAGCACCGTGGTGATGATGCGCGCGCCGCCGGGGCTGCCGGTCACCAGGGTCGGCTTGCCGTCCTTGAGGACCACGGTGGGCGTCATCGACGACAGCGGGCGCTTGCCGGCCGCCACGGCGTTCGCCTCGCCGCCCACGAGGCCGTAGGCATTCGCCACGCCGGGTTTCGCCGAGAAGTCGTCCATCTCATTGTTGAGCATGATCCCCGTTCCCTGGGCAACGATGCCGCTGCCAAAGTTGGTGTTCAACGTGTAGGTCACGGCCACGGCGTTGCCGGCCTTGTCGACCACCGAGTAGTGCGTGGTCTGGTCGCTTTCATACGCCTGGGGCCGGCCTGGCGCGATGCTCCTTCCCGGGCGCGCCGCGTTGCCGTCTATGCCCTTGGCCAGCGCCTGGGCGTAGGGCTTGGAAGTCAGTCCCTTGAGCGGGATTCGCACGAAATCCGGGTCGCCCAGGTATTCGGCGCGGTCGGCGTAAGCCAGCTTCATGCTCTCGGCCAGGTAGTGGATGGTCTGCGCGCTGTTTGCTCCCCACTGGGCCAGCGGCAGCGGCTCGAGCATGTTCAGCATCTGCACCAGGTGCGCACCGCCCGAGGAGGGCGGCGGCATGGTCACGATCTCGTAGCCACGGTAGATGCCGCGCGTGGGCGCGCGCTCGACCACCTGGTACGCGCGCAGGTCTTGCAGCGTGATGGCGCCGGCGTGCGGCGCCATTTCGGCCGCAATCTTCTGCGCGATCTCGCCCTCGTAGAAGGCCTTGGCGCCCTGCTGCGCGATCAGGCGCATGGACTGGGCCAGGTCTTCTTGCACGAGCAGGTCGCCCGCCTTCAGCGGCGCGCCGTTTTTCCAGAAGATCGCGCGGGTCGCTGGCCACGGGCCCATGATCTTTTGTTCCTGCTGCAAAACCCTGGCCAGCGTCTCGCTCACGGGAAAGCCCTGGTCGGCCAGCGCGATGGCGGGCGCGATGACCTTCTCCAGGGGCATCGTTCCCCAGCGCTTGAGCGCATGTTCCATGCCGGCGACGGTGCCGGGAACGCCCACGGCGTAGTGCGTGTAAAGCGATTTGTCCTGGATCACCTGGCCCTGGGCGTCCAGGTACATGTCGCGCCGCGCCCCGCGGGGCGCGATTTCGCGGAAATCGAGCGCCACGCTCTGGCCGGTCTTGGCCTCGTGCAGCAGCATGAAGCCACCACCGCCCAGGTTGCCCGCGTTGGGCAACACCACGGCAAGCGCGAAGCCGACGCCCACGGCCGCGTCCACCGCATTGCCGCCGGCCCGCAGGATGTCCAGGCCCACCCGCGAGGCGAGCTCCTGTTCCGAAGCAACCATGCCATTTCGCGCCACCACGGGGTGGAAGCGGTCCATGTCGAGGTCGTAGGGCGCCGCAGCGGTTTGCTGGGCCGGCGCTGCCGCGCTCACGGCCGGCGGGGCGTTGCCGCAGGCGCTCAGGCTGGCCAGGGCCAGCGCAATGCTGCTGCTCAGCAGCGTATGGCGAATGTTCATGCTTTGTCTCCTCGTTGTTGCCATGCAAGGGCCCCTTGCGGCGGGCGCCCGGCGCGCAGTGTAGCGACTCAGTCTCGATGGCGCAGGCCGATGCGGCGCTCATGCCATGCCGGTTGGATGCGCGCGTTCCCCTGATCGATTGCCGTCACGGGGAAGGCTACCGATCAGCCTGCGGCAGCCGGTTGGACCGGTGTGGATACGCGCCTCGCTCCGGTCCTTTTTTGCATTCCCTGATGAATCCTCAATGGGCCGAAGCCACTTCAGGCGATAGCCAGCCCTGGGAGCGCAGCCGCTCTTCGGCAATGACCAGCTGACGGGGCGTGAATTGCCGCTTGCGGGCATTCCAGCCATGGACTTGGCGCTCCACGCTCTCGTGCCGTGTGGCGCCCTCGCGGCTCATCACCCAATGTACGCTGGCCAAAAGTTCCAGCCCGTAGGATGACTCGAAGCCTTCCACCAGCTTGGTCACCCGTTCAAAGCGGGCGCGGCTGATTTCGTGCTGAGCCAAGTAGACCTTGGCGTCATTCACCGCCCCGGGCACCAGCGTGAGTGGTTTGTCCGGCGCATCGCCGCCATCGGCATAACCCGTGATCAAATGGCCTTCCACCGCCTGCAGCACATGCCGAAGGTTCTCCGCGTAGGGGCCGTAGTGATGCTTGACGTACCGCAGACGTAGCGGCTCACCGGCCTCCTGCATGAAGTACATCAGCTTGTGGATTTCCAGCAAGGTGACGAAGGGGTCGAGCAGACCGCCGAGGTAGCGCTGCATCAGTTCCACCAAGGCGGCGCGGCCCACCGTCATCTTGGGCACCTCGCGCGCATGCGCCATCTTGTCGTTGGCTGGGGCCCCCTTGGGCTCGAACACCAGCACACGCACGCCGGCAAGCTCTGCCAGCGCACGTGCGATGCGGGGACGCACCTCCCTCCAGTCAAGCCCGCCCAAACCTGCGCCCAGTGGCGGAATGGCGATGGAGTGAATGCCCTTGGCACGGATGACATGGACCAGATCGGTCAGGCCCGCCTCGATGTCCTCCATGCGGCTCTTGCCACGCCAGTGGCGCTTGGTCGGGAAGTTGATGATGAAGCGCGGCAGGGTGAGCTGCCCCGTATCAAAAACGAACATGCGGCCAGGCTGCACCGCTTCGTGCTTGCAGGCCGCTTCGTAAGCCTTGAAGTTTTCGGGGTAGCCGTTCTTGAACTGCAAGGCGATGCCGCGCCCCATCACACCGACGCAGTTGACGGTGTTGACCAGTGCGTCGGCCTCACATTGGAGGATGTCGCCCGAGGTGTACTCGATCATGGTGATGTTCCTCTCGCTTCAGTAATACCAGTCCGGGCGCACTTCGACCGTTGGCCGGTGTCCGTGTGCCGAAAGGGCGTTGACAACTCGACCGTAGACGGCCGCCGAGTGAATGCTCACATCCAGGGCCTTGATCCTGCCGCGCAGCGCGTCAGCCATTGCCGGACTCCTCCAGCATGGCGCGGATCATTTCGAGATCAGGACGCGCGTCGGTGATCGCCACCATCTTGCCGATAGCGGCGAGCACCGCGAAAACGGTGTGCGAGCCGACGTTCTTGCCGTGCTCCAGATCGGCGATGGTCTGCCTGCGCGTGCCGACCGCCGCAGCCACATCGTCCTGGCTCTTGCCCAGCGCCTTGCGCTCGTCTCTGAGCATGCGCCCGAAGGTCCGGCTGTCCTGCGCTCGCAAGATCCTGTCCATATCGCCTCTTTCAGCGGGGCTTGCCCGGTATGTACGTATTATCGAACTTTTGGAATTTTCTTCTACAAAATGTCCGCTATGTCAAACATTTTCAAAGAATGCGTGCCCTTGCGCGGCGACAGTGCAGTTGTAGCCCAATGGCGTAAGCGGATAGGCACCCAGGAAGCCACGCTGCTGTGGCACGTTGGCGCACAAGCTCAAGCGCATGCTGGCCATGGATTTCCCCTTGGCAGCCTGAGAGGCGCTGGCATCGATGCATTGATATGCCCGTCCATTTGATACATACTCGCGATAGCTACCCAGGAGGTTGAAAATGTCAGCAACTGCCAAACTATTTACCACCGGGCGGAGCCAAGCGGTCCGGCTCCCGATGGAGTTCCGTTTCCAGGGAACAGAGGTCCTCATTCGGCGCGACCCGAATACCGGCGAGGTCGTGTTGTCGGCCAAGGCCGCCTCTTGGCAAGAGTTCTTCGAACTTGCCGATCGCACCGAGATTCCACCCGATTTCATGGTCGATCGCGCAGACTTGCCGGAGCAAGAGAGGGACCTGTTTTGAGCCGCTTCATGCTGGATACGAACGTGGCGAGCTACGTCATCAAGGGGAATCCGCCGCAGGCGCGCGAGCGGCTGGCGACGTTGCCGATGGACAGCATCGTCGTCTCCGCCGTCACGCAGGCGGAGTTGCTTTACGGTTGCGCCCGCAAAGGCCATCCAACGGCCTTCGTGCGCCTGGTACGGGAATTTCTGCTTCGTGTCCAAGTGTTGCCGTGGGGCACTGACAGCGCCATGGTTTACGGTGATTTGCGGGCATCTTGCACGGCCTCTGGCATCACGCTCGGAGCGCTCGACATGATGATCGCGGCCCATGCCGTGGCGGCAAGGGCGATCCTCGTCACCCACGACAAAGCATTCGGCCTTGTCCCTGGCGGTGTTCTTGCCACCGAAGATTGGGTCGATGGAGCCTGAGGTTTGGTGACCATCCATGGTCCAAGCCAAGCGTTCCGAGGGGTTTGGACGGCGCAAGCTGCATCTCAGCAAACCTTCGGGCCAAAGACCTGACCCACGACGCGCCCATTGTCGAGTTGGATCACCTCGCGTGCCAGGGCTTGGGCGTCCTGCGGATCGTGGGTCACGAGCAGGGTCGGCACCGGCACGCGCCCGAGCATCTCGGCCAGTTCACGCCGCAGCCGTGCGCGCAGGGGCACGTCCAGCGCGGACAAGGGCTCGTCGAGCAGCAGCAGTTGCGGTTCGGTCGCCAGCGCCCGCGCGAGGGCGACGCGCTGGCGCTGGCCTCCGGAGAGATTGCGCGGGAGGCTGCTGCGCAGCGCCTGCAGATCGAACTGCCGGATCAGGGCCTGCACCCGCTCCATGCCCCCGGTGTCGATGCACCGGCCAAGCCGGTGGACGCCAAACTGCAGGTTGCGCTCCACCGTCATGTGCGGAAACAGGGCGTAGTCCTGGAACACCACGCCGACCCGGCGCTTGCGCGCCGGCAAGTCAACGCCACGCGCCGTGTCCAGCAGGGTCTGGCCGGCGATGCGCACATGGCCGCGCGCCGCATGCACCAGCCCGGCGATGGCCATCAGGACGGTTGACTTGCCCGAGCCCGACGGCCCCATCAGCGCGCAATGATGCGCATGGGCTTCGAAGGCCACGTCCAGATCGAACCTGCGCTCCGCCGAGCGCAGGGTGCACTGCAGCCGGACATCGAGCGCGCTCATCTCAGTGCCTCGCCTGGAGCAAGCGGCCCGAGACCACGAGCACGGCCATGCAGACGACCGACATGGTCAGGGTGATGCACAGGGCGCGCCCGTCCTCGCCGGCCTGCACCGCCTCGTAGACGGCGATGGACAGGGTCTGCGTCTTGCCGGGCAAGTTGCCGGCGATCATCAGGGTGGCGCCGAATTCGCCCATGGCGCGGGCAAAGGCCAGCATCAGTCCGGCAGCGATGCCACGGATCGCCAAGGGAAGCGCGACGCGCATGAACAGCTCGAACTCGCCGGCGCCGAGCGTGCGCGCCGCGTGGGCGAAGCGCCCGTCAACCTCTTCAAAGGCCGCGTACGCGCCCTTGTAGACCAGCGGCAGGGAGACCACCGACGCCGCGATGACGGCGCCCTGCCAGGTGAACATGAGGTTGATGCCAAACCAGTCGTGCAGATGCCGGCCGAGCGCGCCGTTGCGCCCGATGAGCACGATCAGGTAGTAGCCGATCACCGTGGGCGGCAGCACCATGGGCAGCACCAGGATCGCGTCGAGAATGCCCTTTCCGGGGAATTTGCTGCGCGCGAGCCACCAGGCGAGGCCAATCCCTGCCAGGCCTGCGATCAGCGTGGCCAGCAGGGCGACCTTGAGCGTGAGCCAGAGCGCAATCAGCATGCCCTGCGCCCACGCATCCGCCCAACAGGCGCGGCTCCCCACGCCAGGACACCACGGAAGGCGACTCGGAGATGTTCCACTTCAGGGCTTGGAAAAGCCAAAGCGCTGCAGGATCTCCTGGCCGGCGGGGCCGCGCACGAAGGCGATGAACGCATTCGCCAGCGCGGCGTTCTGGCTCGCCGCGACCTGCGCGATGGGATAGGTCACCGGCGTGCTCGTCGGCACCGTGAACGCGATGCGCGTCTTCTCGCGTTCGACCATGGCGTCGGTGCGGTAGACGAAGCCGGCATCGACCTCGCCACGCGCCACGTAGTTCAGGACCTGGCGCACGCTCTCGCCGTAGATCCACCGGGGTTGCAGGGCCGCCGTGAGGCCGGCCCTCTCGACCGCCTCCAGCGTGTAGCGCCCGACGGGCACGGTGGCCGGCGTTCCGGTCGATACGCGCTGGAAGGACGGGCTCGCGAGGTCGCCGAGCACCTTCGGCGCCTGGGCCGATGCCGACGGCAGGATCAGCACCAGCGTGTTCGCGGCAAAGTCGGCGCGCGTCGCCGCCACGATGAGGCCGGCCGCCCGGTGCATGCTCTCCTGATCCGCCGAGGCAAACACGTCCACCGGCGCGCCCTGCCGGATCTGCGCGAGCAACGGGCCGGACGCAGCAAAGTTGAAGCGCACCTTGGCGCCCGGCTGCGCCTGCTCGAAGGCTTGGCCCACGGCCTGGAAGGCGTTGGTCAGGCTCGCGGCGGCGGAGACCACCAGTTCCTGCGCCCGGGAGGCTGCGCCGGCGAAGGCCAGGGTGGCCGCCAACATCGCCGCGCGCAGTCGGGTCGGGGTCGGGGTCGGGGTCGGGGTCGGGGTCGTCATGCTTGTTTTTCCTCGGGCATTGCGCTATTCGCTACTTGAATAGCGATGCTAGCATGGCAAGCAGCTGCCGCACCCGCGCGCCAGGAGGCGGGAGGCGGGATAGTTACCGTGCAGATTGCTTGCACAATCCGCGCGATGAGAAAACCCCGACTCACCGACGCGCTGGACCATGGCCTGAGCGACAAGCGCATCGACATCCTGCGGGGCATCGGGCGCAGCGGCAGCATCTCGCAGGCCGCCCGCGAGACCGGGGTCAGCTACAGAGCCGCCTGGCAGGCGATCGACACGCTCACCAACCTGGCCGGCGTTCCCCTGGTCCACCGCGCCGTCGGGGGCGCTGGCGGCGGGGGCGCAACGCTGACGGCGCATGGCGTCCAACTGCTCGAGCTCGCCGGGGAGTTGGACGCGGCGAAGGCGCTGATCCAGCAGCGTTGGCGGGCGGCCTCCGGCGCGGCGGACGCATCCGGCGCGACGCTGTTTGCGTTGAGAACCAGCATGCGCAATCAGTTCGCGGCCGCCGTGCTCGGCGTCGAGACGGCAGGTCCCCTGTCGCGTGTTCAGCTGCGGGTCGGGGACGCTGCGGTCCTTTGCGCGCGCATCACACGCGAGAGCGTGGAGTTGCTCGGACTG
>NZ_AFAL01000471.1 GCF_000193225.1 Verminephrobacter aporrectodeae subsp. tuberculatae At4
CGACCAGGGAACAGGCAACGGCTTTCTGCTGCCCGCCGGCCCGCTGCGCGAGCTCTGGCCGCGCGCGGTGGACTTCGTGCTGCACGCGGGCGCCCGGCCCCCGGGCGCATCGGCGGCGCCCGCTTTCGGCATGCGGCGCAGCCTGGCCCCCTGCGCAGTGCGCTGCGACGGCACCCGGCTGCCCCTGACTTGGCTGCAGGGCCAGCCCTTGTACGCGCTCGCAGCCGTGGCGCGGCCGGGCGAGTTCTTTGCCATGCTGCGCGCCGCGGGGCTGACGCTGGCGTGCACCGAGGCCCTGCCCGATCACTACGACTTCAAGCGCTGGAAGGGCCCGCCGGAGCCGCACATGCCCGTGCTCTGCACCGAAAAAGACGCGCTCAAGCTGTGGGGGCTGTACCCGGGCGCGCTCGCCGTTGCGTTGGTGCTGCACATCGACCCGCGCTTTTTCCAGGCCCTCGACGCGCGCCTGCCCCCCGGCGCGCAATGCCACCGCTATCATCCGGCCTGAACGCACGAGCCCGCGCGACCCTCCAAGCCACTGCCCCCATGGACCCGAAACTGCTCGAACTGCTGGTCTGCCCGGTCACCAAGGGCCCCCTGCGCTACGACCGCCAGGCGCAGGAGCTCGTCTCGCGCAGCGCCCGGCTGGCGTACCCGGTGCGCGACGGAATTCCCGTGCTGCTGGAAAACGAAGCCCGCACCCTGACGGACGAGGAACTCGAGCAGTGAGCGCGGCCCTGGACGGGGCGGCCGTGGACCTGCGCTTCACGGTGCTGATCCCGGCGCGCAGGGCCTCGAGCCGCCTGCCGGACAAGCCCCTGGCCGACATCGCCGGCCTGCCCATGGTGGTGCGCGTGGCGCGGCGCGCGGCCCAGAGCGCGGCCCGGCGCGTGCTCGTTGCGACCGACGACGCGCGCATCCAGCAGGTCTGCGCGGCGCACGGCGTCGAGGCGCTCCTGACCCGCGCGGACCACGCCAGCGGCAGCGACCGGTTGGCCGAGGCCTGCGCCCGGCTCGATCTCGCCGGAGACGAGATCGTCGTCAACGTACAGGGCGACGAGCCGCTGATCGACCCCGGGCTCATCGACGCCGTGGCAGCGCTGCTGCCGGCCCGGCCCGAGGCCAGCATGGGAACGGCGGCGCACGCCATTGCCTCGCTGGACGACTACGCCGACCCCAACGTCGTGAAAGTGGTGCTCGACGCCCGGGGCCTGGCGCATTACTTCAGTCGCGCGCCGATTCCTTTTGCGCGCGACCGCGCAGGCACGGCGTGGTGGCAGGACGCAGCGCCCGGCGGCGCCGCGGCGCTGGCAGGGTTTGCACCGCTGCGGCATGTCGGCATCTACAGCTACCGCGCAGACTTTCTGCGGCAGTTTCCCCGGCTGGCCCCGGCGCCTGCCGAGGCGCTCGAAGCGCTCGAACAATTGCGCGCGCTGTGGCATGGCCACCGCATCGCGGTGCACCTGGCGGACGCCGCATCCGGACCGGGTGTGGACACGCCCGAGGACCTGGAGCGGGTGCGCCGCATTTTTCGCTGAGTGCGCCCCGGGCCGCCCGGGGGCGCATGCTATCCTCGAACGTAACCGGCGCGGCGCGGGCGCAGGGCCGGCTCCGGGCAGCTGCGGCCCCCGGTGTGCACCGGTTTCCAACCTTCGAGGAGCTCCATGAGACTGATTCTGCTGGGCGCACCTGGCGCCGGAAAGGGCACGCAAGCCAGCTTCATCTGCCGCGAATACGGCATCCCGCAAATCTCCACCGGGGACATGCTGCGCGCCGCCGTGAAGGCGGGAACGCCCTTGGGCCTGCAGGCCCGGGCGGTGATGGATTCGGGCGCGCTGGTCAGCGACGACATCATCCTCGCGCTCGTCAAGGAACGCACCGCGCAGCCGGACTGCGCCAAGGGCTTTCTGTTCGACGGCTTCCCGCGCACCCTTGCCCAGGCAGACGCCATGAAGGCCGCGGGCGTGCGGCTCGACTGCGTGCTCGAAATCGACGTGCCCTTCGACGCCATCATCGAACGCATGAGCGGCCGCCGCCTGCACCCGGCCAGCGGCCGCACCTACCACATCCGGTTCAATCCGCCCCGGGTGCCGGGCAGGGACGACGCGACCGGCGAGGAACTGGTCCAGCGCGAGGACGACAAGGAAGAAACCGTGAGGAAACGTCTGCAGGTCTACAGCGACCAGACGCGCCCCCTGGCGGACTACTACCGCAGCTGGGCCCAGGCCGAACCCGCAACCGCCCCCCGGTACCGCAGCATCAGCGGAACGGGCAGCGTGGACGAGATCACCGTGCGCGCGCTGCAGGCGCTGGCGGACTGCCCCCGGCCGGTGTTGGTCGGCCATTGACCGAACCCCGGGAGCCCACCCCATGCCGGACTTTCGCAGCGACACCGTCACCCAACCCACGTCCGCCATGCGCGAGGCCATGTTCCAGGCCCCGCTGGGCGACGACGTGCTGGCCGACGACCCCTCGGTGAACGCGCTGCAGGAGCACGCGGCCGAGTTGCTGGGCTTCGAGGCGGCGCTGTTCGCCCCCTCGGGAACGCAGACCAATCTGATCGCGCTCTGGGGCCATTGCCAGCGCGGCGACGAGGCCATCGTCGGCCAAAGCTGGCACAGCTACCGCTGGGAGGCGGGCGGCATGGCCGTTCTCGGGTCGATCCAACCGCAGCCGGTCGAGACGCAGCCCGACGGCACGCTGCGCCTGGCGGACATTGCCGCCGCGATCAAGCCCGACGACCCGCACTTTGCGCGCACCCGCCTGGTGGTGCTGGAAAACACCACTGGCGGCCAGGTGCTGCCGCCGCAGTACCTCGCCGAGGTCGCCCGGCTGGCCCGGGAGCACGCGCTGGCGCTGCATCTGGACGGCGCGCGCGTGTTCAACGCCGCCACGGTGCAGGCCGCGCGCAGCGGCAGCGACGTGTACGCCGAGGCGCGCAGCCTGTGCCGCGAATTCGACTCGGTCTCGCTGTGCCTGAGCAAGGGCCTGGGGGCGCCGGTGGGGTCGCTGCTGCTCGGCCGGCGCGACTTCATCCGCCAGGCGCGCCGCACGCGCCAGATCCTCGGGGGCGGCATGCGGCAGGCCGGAATGCTCGCGGCTGCGGGCCACTACGCGCTGCGCCACCACGTGCGGCGCTTGTCCGAGGACCATGCGAACCTGGACCAACTCGCCCGGGGCCTCGCCGAAGCAGGCCGCGGCCACCCCGTGCTCCAGGGGCGCATCCACGTGCAGCCCTGGCAGACGAACATCTTGTTCACGGATCTGCAGGCCGACGTGGCGCCCGCGTTCAGCGCCTGGCTGGAGCGCAACGGGGTGCGCGTGACGGGCAGCCTGTACGGCGGCCAGACCCGGCTGCGCTGGGTGACGCACCTGGACGTGGGCCCGGCCGACGTGGCCGCGGCGCTGGACTGCGTGGCGCGCTTTGCGCTGCCGGGGTAGATCGGACGCGC
>NZ_AFAL01000470.1 GCF_000193225.1 Verminephrobacter aporrectodeae subsp. tuberculatae At4
CGCGCAGCTGCGCAGCGCGCCCAAGGAACGCGCCGAGAACGTGATGATCGTCGACCTGCTGCGCAACGACCTCGCGCGCATCGCCCTGCCGCACAGCGTGCGCGTGCCCGCGCTGTTTGCCACGCAGGCCCTGCCCACGGTGTGGCAGATGACCTCGGACGTGCGCGCGCGCACGCGGCCCGGAACCACGCTGACCGACATCTTTGCCGCGCTCTTCCCCTGCGGATCGGTCACCGGCGCGCCCAAGGTGCAGGCCATGCGCATGATCCGTGCGCTCGAGCCCGCGCCGCGCGGCGTGTACTGCGGCGCCTTGGGCGTGGTGCGGCCGGCAGGCCCCGCAGGGGCCGACGGGCTGTGCGCCGTGGCGGCCACGTTCAACGTGCCCATCCGCACCGTGGTGCTGCACGCGCAGGGCGAGCAATGGCACGCCAGTTGCGGCATTGGCAGCGGAATCACCGCGGATGCGCAGGCCGACGCCGAATGGAACGAGTGGCAGCACAAGCGTGCCTTCGTGGACCGCGCCAGCGTGCCGTTCGAGCTGCTGGAAACCCTGGCCCTCGATGGCGGGCAGCTGCGCCACCTGCCCGAGCACCTGGCCCGGCTGCAAGACGCTGCGGCGCATTTCGCCATTCCATGCGACGCCGCCGCCATGCAGCGCTGCCTGCGGACGCTGACCGAGAGCCACCCTGCGGGAGCATGGCGCGTGCGCCTGCTGCTCGACGCCACGGGCACGCCCCGGGGCGAGGTCTGCGCGCTGCCACCCACGGCCGAGCCCGTGCGTCTGGCACTCGCCGACAGACCGTTCATGGCGGCGCACAGCGAATTCGTGCGCTACAAGACCACGCGCCGGGCGCATTACGCGGCCCTTGCGCCCACCGCGCCCGGGGTGTTCGACACGCTGCTGTGGAACGCAGCCGGCGAGATCACCGAGAGCACCTTCGGAAATATCGCCGCGCTCGTGGACGGCCGCTGGGTGACGCCGCCGCTCGCGTGCGGCCTGCTGCCCGGCGTGGGCCGCGCCGTGGCGCTGCGCGAGGGGCGCGTCGTGCAGGCCGTGCTGCGCCTGGCCGATATTCCGCGGGTGCGCGGCTGGGCGTTCATCAACAGCCTGCGCGGCTGGCTGGCGGCCACGCTGGAGCGCTGATCGGGGCCGCAAGTCTAGAATGCGCGCATGAGCAACACCTCTTGCGAATCGGCCGCGGCGCCAGGCTACTACCAGCACCACATCTTTTTTTGCCTGAACGAACGCAGCAACGGCGAGGCCTGCTGCGCCCGGCACAACGCCCAGGCGGCGTTTGACCGCTGCAAGGCCCAGGTCAGGGCGGCCGGGCTCGCGGGTCCCGGCAAGGTGCGGGTGAACAAGGCGGGCTGCCTGGATCGCTGTTCCGCAGGCCCGGTCGCCGTCGTTTACCCGGAAGGCGTCTGGTACAGCTACGTGGACGCCGACGATATCGACGAGATCGTCGAATCGCACCTCAGGAACGGCCAGGTGGTCGAGCGTCTCGTCACGCCCGCGGAACTTGGACGCTGATCCAGTCTCTCCCTCCCTGCTTTCTGAATCCGAATGACGCCCCGGCAACCAGCCGTCGGGCAACCAAGCCGTGAATTCCCAGACCGAACACCTGACCCTGTCCGGTGCCGCAGGCGCCATCG
>NZ_AFAL01000469.1 GCF_000193225.1 Verminephrobacter aporrectodeae subsp. tuberculatae At4
GCGCGCACGGCCGGCCAGGGCTTTGTGTCGCTGGGCACCTCGGGCGTGGTGTTCCGCGTGACGCAGTCCTTCGCCCCCGCGGCCGAACGCGCCGTGCATGCCTTTGCCCACGCGCTGCCGCAGCGCTGGCACCAGATGGCGGTGATGCTCAGCGCCGCCAGCGCATTCGGCTGGGTGACGCGCCTCACGGGCCCGGGCGACGAGGCGCAACGGTCCGCCGCCGTGGGCGCCATGGCGCAGACGCGGCAGGCGCAGGCACCGCTGTTTCTGCCCTACCTCAGCGGCGAGCGCACGCCGCACAACGACCCCGCGGCCAGCGGCGTCTTCATGGGCCTGCGCCCCGGGCACGACGCGACCGACCTGGCCTACGCCGTGATGGAGGGCGTGGGCTTTGGCCTGCTCGACGGGCTCAACGCCATGCGCCAGGCCGGCACGGGGGACGCCGACGCCGACACCGCGCTGGCCCTGGTCGGCGGCGGCGCGCGCAGCGACCCCTGGGCGCAGCTGCTCGCCAGTGCCCTGGGCTGCCCCCTGCAACGCCCGCAGGGCGCGCACGCCGCGGCCGCGCTGGGCGCCGCGCGGCTCGCGGCCATGGCCTGCGGCGGGGACGAGGCGCAGTGGTGCCAGCCGCTGCCCGCCGACGCCCGCTTCACCCCGCAGGCCGCGCAGCAGGCGCTGCTGGCCGAGCGCTACGCGCGCTTCGTGGCGCTCTATCCGGCGCTGCAATCGCAGTTCCGTGCGCCTGCGCCGGGCACGGCCTGAGGCGCCGGCGCCGGGGCGGGCCTCAAGCTCCCGCCGGCCGCGGGAGGTTGGCGACGCCGCCGTCCACGTGGCCTGCGGGCACGTGGCGCGCGGCGGACACGACATGGCCCGTCTGGTCGTCAAAGAAAAAGTCCGGCTCGAACTCGCGCAGAAACTCGCCCTTGGGCAGACCGCCGAGGAACATGGCCTCGTCGAGCGCGATGTCCCAGCTCATCAGCGTGCGGATCGCGCGCTCGTGCGCGGGCGCGCTGCGCGCCGTGACCAGGGCGGTGCGGATGCGCATTGCGCTGCCACTGGCTGCGCCCGCCGACTGCAAGCGGTGCAGCGCGGCGAGCAGGGGCTTGAACGGGCCGTCCGGCAGCGGCAGCGCGGCCTTGTCGGTCTCGTGCTGCTGAAAGGCGTCCAGCCCTCCGGCCTGGTACACGCGCTCGGCTTCGTCGGAGAACAGCACGGCGTCGCCGTCAAAGGCGATGCGCACTTCCTGCGGGTTGGAGTCACCGGCCTGCACCGACTCCGTCAGCACCCGCGCGGCGGGGTAGCCCAGGTGCAGGGCCTCGCGCACGTCGGCCACGTTCGCCGACAGGAACAGCTGCGCGCCCAACGGCCGCAGGTAGCGAAACGGATCGCGCCCCTGCGTGAACACGCCGCGCTGCACCATGGGCAGGCCATGCGCGGCACACGAACGAAAAACGCGCATTCCGCTGACCGGGTCGTTGCGCGACAACACCACCACCTCCACCCGCTGCGCTCCCGAGGCATTGAACGCGAGCAGCTTGCGCACCAGCGAGAACGCCACCCCGGGGGCGGCGGGCACGTCCAGCCGCTGGCGCTGCAGTTCCACGTAGGCGCGGTCGTCGCCATGCTCGAAAACGCGGTTCTCTTCCTCAAAGTCGAACAGCGCGCGCGAGGAGATCGCGACCACGAGCTTGCCGTCAAGGGTCACGGCCATGGGGGGCTCCCTGAAATCGCCGCAGCGGGGGCAGTGGGCGCCATTTCTTTTACTTGACGAACTGGTTGAGCTGGATGATGGGCATCAGCACGGCCAGCACGATCAGCATCACGACCAGGCCCATGGTCACGATGAGCAGCGGCTCGAGGAGCGTGGCCAAGTGCATTGCGCGCCGCTGCACCTCGGCGGACAGCTGCCGCGCCGCCCGCTGCAGCATCACGGGCAGTTGGCCGGTCTGCTCGCCCAGGCGGGCAAACATCGGCAGCAGGCCCGGAAAGCGCTTTTTCTGCGCCAGCGCCGAGGCCAGGGGCGCACCTTCGCGCACCAGCACCAGCGCGTCCAGCGCGTCGGCCCGCAGCGCGCGGTTGTTCAACGTTTCGGCGGCCGCCTGCAGGGCTTTGAGAATGGGCACGCCCGCGCCCGCGAGCATGGCCAGGGTGCCGGCAAACCGGGCCGCGTTGTAGCCGCGGGCCACCCGGCCGATCAGCGGCAACTTCAGCCAGGCCGCGTCAAACCTTTCGCGCACCGACTCCACGCTGAGCGCCCAGCGCGCGCCGAAAGCGGCCAAACCGCAGACCATCAGCAGGGTCCACCCATAGCTGCGCACGAAGGCGCTGATTCCCAGCATCGCCTGCGTGAGAAACGGCAGCGCCCGCCGGGTGCCCGCGAACACACTCGCCACCTGGGGCACGACGTAGCCGACCAGGAACAGCACGATCACGATCGCCACCAGGGTCACGATGGCGGGGTAGAGCGCTGCGCCCACGAGCTTGGCCTTGAGCGCCTGGCGCTCCTCGAGGTCGTCGGCCAGGCGTTCCAGCACCAGGCCCAGGCTGCCGCTGTGTTCGCCCGCGCCGATCACGGCGCAGTAGATGTCGGAAAACTCGCGCGGGTGCTGCGCCAGCGCTCTGGCGAACGTGGCGCCGGCGTTGACTTCGGCGCGCAGCTCGGCCACGAGCAGGCGCTGGCGCTCCTCGTCGGCCTCCTCCGCCAGGGCGGTGAGTGCCCGCTCCAGCGGCAGGCCCGAGGACACCAGCCCGGCAATCTGGCGCGTCCAGATCGCCAGCGCGGTGGCGCTGAACACGGGCCGGGTGAACAAGCGCTGGCCCAGGCTGATCGGGCGGCCGTCGGGCGACTGGCTGGCCTGCACCCGTTCGACCTGCAGCGGCACCAGGGCCTGGGCCCGCAGCAGGCTGCGCGCGGCCCGGGCCGTATCGGCCTCCATGAGGCCCTTGCGGGTCTGGCCCTGGGCGTCCAGGGCTTCAAAGGAGAAAGCAGGCATGCAAGGGCGATCGGGCGGTCGGGGAGGTCACACGGGCCGCGCAAGACGTGCACGGCAGCCCGCGATGGTAGCCGCTGCCGACCGCCGACACGCAGCAGCGCCATGGGCGCGCTCCCGCAGGCTGCGTTCGGCAGCTCAATGCAGCATCAGCGCGCCGGCGGTCTTGCTCTTGCCGGCGCGGGCGGGCGGGTTGCACAGGCCGCAGATGAAGTGGCGGCTCTCGTATGGCGCGGTCACGAACTGGCCGCCGCAGCGTGCGCACCGGGTGCGGGTCAGCATGCCGGCGTCGATGAACTTCACCAAGCGCCATGCGCGGGTAAAGGACAGCAGGGGATCGACCCCGGCCGTGCCCACCTGTTCGGCGTACAGGCGGTAGGCCTTGACCAGCAGTTCCGCGGCGTCCAGCGCCATGGCCTTGGACAGGTACTCGTGGATTCCCAGAAGCAGCGAACTGTGGACGTTCTCCTGCCAGGTCAGGAACCAGTCGGTCGAAAAAGGCAGCTGACCCTTGGACGGCGACCTGCCGGCGATTTCCTTGTACAGGCGGATCAGGCGTTCATACGACAGCGTGGTTTCCGACTCCAGCAGCTGCATGCGGGCGCCCATGCGGATCAGCATCGCGGCGCGCTCGATCTGCCGGGACTCGTCGAGAATGCTCTTCACGGGGGATTTGGCGGGTGTGGACATGGCAGGCTTTCGTGGGCGCAGGGGTTCTCAGAGCACTTCCGACACGCGGCCAGCCATCAGGATGTTGGCGTGCAGCGTGTTCGCGGCGGCACTGCCCGCCTTCTTCGTCGGGTGGTTGGTGAGCAGGCTCCAGACCAGTTGGTCGTCAACCCGGAAGCTGCAAAGAAGCGTGTTTCTCGACGCCAGCGCCATGATTTGCGCCGCGGACAGCGAGGCCAGGATATCGGCCGACTCTTCGTTCATTCCGAGGCGGAAAACCGCTTCGGCCTTGTCCTCGCGGATCAGCGTCTGTGCCAGCATCAGATAGCCGAGGTTGGCTTCGCGGATTTCGGCGAAAAGTTGTTCGTGGGTCATGGCCGCTCCTTGGGTTTTCCGGTTGCGCGTCTTGCGTCGCCTGCTGGCTGCAGGTTTCGCGTGCTCCGCTGCCAGCGATTGTGAAACGGCCGCGCTCGAAAATTGAGTCAGGGTTTGGCGCTGTCGCTTGTCTGGTTTTGCGCCGCGCCGAGTAGGAATCTGCCCTACAAGCGAGCCCAAGCGCCGCCCCATTCCGGCAACGCCTGCGGCGGCGCCGGATTTTTCAAACGACCAAAAGCACCCAGCTGGACTTGGCCTCCGCAAATCCTAATATCACGAGTTTGAAGTATAAAAAATAGAGTGCCACAACGAATCCTGTGGTACTCCACTTCCAACGAAACAGTTTCATTAAAAAAACCAAGAACAACACAAATGGCACAAAACACCCGTATACCACAAGATAAGAATACAAAATTATAACATCTCTTGGAATCTTGACGTCAAGAGAAGCAACAATTCCGACTGCAGAATAATATAAAGTTCTGCTCGCCAAGAAATATAAAAAGATGGATGCGGATTTAACGATTTCCATTCACCATCACCCGTAGCAAGTACTTTTTCAACCATGAAAGCTAACGTGAAATCCCCTCCAAAGCAAGCGGAGCTCTGATCTGAAGCTGACCCGTGCCGAGACTGTATGTACGGGGAGCGCCATGTTGGGCGTTGTTGCATAAATCGGGAGTCCCTGTGTGTAGCGGGCAACACACTGGGCTTGAGACCCGGCAGCCCCTGGGTGACGGCATCCGGGAAGACAAATGGACGGCCTGCACTTGGGAGGCACTCGCAGTGGGTGCAGGCGTGAGCCAGCCAACTCTGACCTGCCTACCCCCTCCGGCCCGTTGCGCCGGTTGGGGTCCCCCCTTTCGATCCGTTAAACTGAGGTATCATCGAAATGTCCGAAACGATACGGTTGCTGCGTCACCCGCATGATTGTCACGCCTGACGCGCGATGCGTACCGAGCTTGGGCAACAACGGCCATACCGGCCCCGAAAGCAACGCCACCTGCATGCCAGGTTGCTTGCAGACCATCCAGAAAACTCTCTTGATGAAGAAAGAACCCATGAATTACCGACTCCCAAGGCGGGCAACACTCGCAATGATCTCGGTGGCTGCGCTGTTGTCCACCGGCTTCGCATCGACCCGCGCAATCGAGCAGAACACCGCACATGCTCTTGGCTTGGACAAGGGCTCGTTCACCATATCCAACCGCAGGAACGATGGCGTAAGGACCAGATACACCGTCAAAACCAACACCGGAAAGCGATACAGTTGCTACGTCACCGGCTTGGGCGCTTCGTTCACGGTGTCTGACGCGATGTGTACCGAGCTTGGCAAGAAATGAAGAAAGAACCCATGAACTACCTACTCCCACGGCGGGCAACACTCGCAATGATCTCTGTGGCTGCACTGCTGTCCACCGGCTTCGCCGCGACCGACGCGATCGAGCAGAACACCGCACATGCTCTTGGCTTGGACGAGGGCTCGTTCACCATATCCGACCACAGGAACGATGGCATAAGGACCAGATACACCGTCAAAACCAACACCGGAAGGCGATACAGCTGCTACGTCACTGGCTTGGGCGCTTCGTTCCCGGTGTCTGACGCGATGTGTACCGAGCTTGGCAAGGCCGGTCAACAAGCAACGACCGACGCCTCATGCAACGCGCTCTTGAAGGCCGCGGGCAAGTGTTGATGACGCTGCGACTGAACTCGGAACCACCCGACTCGGCAGTCCATTCACGTGGGCAAAGATCGCACGACCATCCGGGCGAAGTTCTGCTTAAAACGCCCAGTCGTAGCTTTCACGCCCCCGTGTAAACATCACACCGCTTCGCGTCGCCTTGCAATGCCACGTCTGCATTGTCTGTTCAAGTCCCTCTGGGGACTCTCTGAGGCCATCCGGATCAAACACCACGGCGCAGTGCGCGGCCGGTGCCCTCACGGATTCGCAGGACAGCCACTGCACGCCCCGATCCTGAGCGCCCGCCGCCACAGCATGGGTGTCGGTGTAATCGCTGCCATGGATTCTTCTTCCCCAACGTGAACGGCATCCAGATTGAAATCGGCCAAGTCAATTAACCTCTTTTCAGAAAAGAAAGAAAATGCAAGTCATTCCCTGCACAGAAGCACAACTGGATATCATTGCAGAGCTGTTTAATGATTATCGAATTTTTTATGAACAAGCGAGTGATCTACCGGCTTCGCGCGCTTTTATCGAGAAAAATCTAAAGCAGCAACGGTCCAAAATTTTTTTGCTGCTCGATGACAACGGTACCCCGACGGGATTTTCCCAGTTGTACCCGGCGGTTTGTTCGCTGATGCTGCGTACCTACTATTATTTATCGGATCTGTACGTCGTCAAATCCGCAAGACGGAATGGCCATGCCCGGTATTTGATGAATTACATCACCAAGCACTTCACCCGGGACGGTGCGCAACGTTTGACGCTCGATACCGCCACGACCAATAAGATCGCGCAGAACTTGTATGAATCACTGGGCTACGAGCGCGAAGAGGTGTATATCACTTATCACCAACGCCTCGATACCCCGAGCGAAGTGCCAACCTCCACATAAACGATTCGAGTCCGGTTCGGGCAGATTGCAATGCTCGGCTTCGAACGCTATCCCATCTCTACCAAGACGGTTTTTCAAACTTTCGGCATCGCGCCCCATTGGCAATCTGACGCCGCATAGTTGCCCGACTTGGCCAAGGGGATTGGCGCATCTCCCGCCGGCAATCCAGGGTGCGCATGATCGGCAACGGGTCCCCCTCCCCCCGTTAACGGGAACGAGGCCTATCCGCTCCGTTTCCATCGCACACCCCTGTGCGTCCGTCCGGTTTTGCGTCAGGACGCGGTGGCAATGCCGGGCATGGGAATGAAGCCCGGAAGGCGCTTGATGCGTTCGATCCAGGACAGCACGTTCCTGTAGGGCGCAAGGTCGATTCCCCCTTCGCCAGCCAGCGCCGTGTAGGGCATGCAGGCGATGTCGCCTATGGTCGCATGGCCGAGTTCCAGGAATTCCCGGTCGGCCAGGTGGTCGTCCATGATCTTGAAAACCCGGTTCGCCCCGGCGTGCAGTTTTGCCAGGTCCAGCGGGTAGTTCAGCACCTTCACGAGCCGCGCGCCCGCGGCGTTCATGACCTCGCCGCCGCCGGTCGAAAGCCATTGCGCGATCTTGCCCTGCGCCGCGGCGTCGTTCGGGAACCAGGTGTCGGACTTGTCGTACTTGCGCGCCAGGTACACGAGGATGGCCTGTGCATCGCGCAGGCGCAGGTCGCCGTCTTCAAAGATCGGGATTTCGCCAAACGGATTGAGCGCCAGGTAGCGCGCGGACTTGTGTTCCTTTTTCACGAAGTCCACGGGAACGGCGTCGTAGGCGACGCCCAGGATGCTCATGAAGAGGCGGATCTTGTAGCAGCTTCCGGAAATGTCGCAGTCGTAGAGTTTTGGCATCTGTGTCTCCTTGGGGTTGAATGATCAAATGGTTGGCGGGGAACGCTTATCTGGCTTGCCTGGCTCGTCTGCGGGCAGGCGCGCAAGAATCCGGCTGTGGTGCATCAGGTGGTCGGCGATGAAACTCTGGATGAAGAAGTAGCCATGGTCGTAGCCTGGGTGCATGCGCAGTTCCAGCGGCTGGCCCACTTGGGCGCAGGCTGCGCGAAACAACTCGGGCTGCAACTGCTCGGTCAGAAATTTGTCGTCCAGGCCCTGGTCGAGCAGCACGCCCTGCGGCCAGGGCGGCGCCGTCTGCCGCTCCATCAACAGGCTGGCGTCGTGCTGCGCCCAGGCCGCGGGGTCGCTGCCGAGGTAGCCGGCAAACGCCTTGCGCCCCCACGGGCATTGCGTCGGCGCGCAGATGGGGGCGAAGGCCGAGACCGATTGGAAGCGTCCCGGATGCCGCAGCGCGAGCGTCAGCGCGCCGTGTCCGCCCATCGAGTGGCCGAAGATTCCCAGGCGCTGCAAGCTGATGGGCAGCTGCGCGCCAACGAGCGCCAGGAGCTCTTCGACGATGTAGCTTTCCATGCGCCAGAACCGCGCCCAAGGCGCCTGCGTTGCGTCCAGGTAGAAGCCTGCGCCCACGCCGAAGTCCCAGCTCGCGCTTTCCCCCTCGACATTCGCTGCGCGCGGGCTGGTGTCGGGCGCAATGAGCGCCAGCCCGAGCTCTGCCGCCAGCCGCTGCGCGCCGGCCTTGATCGCAAAGGTCTCTTCGTTGCAGGTCAGGCCCGAGAGGTAGAGCAGGGCGGGCACGTCGCCGGCCGCGGCCTGCGGCGGCAGGAACACGGAAAAGCGCATGCGCAGGCCCGTCTGGCCCGAGTCATGTTCATAAAAGCGCTGCGCGCCGCCAAAGCAGCGGTGTTCGGAAAGGATTTGCAATTTGGTTCGCCCTCAGTACAGCACGACCCCGCGGATCGATTCGCCGCGCCGCATCAGATCGAAGCCCTGGTTGATGTCCGCGAGCGGCATGGTGTGGGTGATCAGGTCGTCGATGTTGATTTTCTTTTCCATGTACCAATCGACGATCTTCGGCACGTCGGTGCGCCCGCGCGCGCCGCCGAAGGCCGAGCCTTCCCATTTGCGGCCCGTGACCAGCTGGAAGGGGCGGGTGCTGATCTCCGCGCCGGCCGGCGCCACGCCGATGATGACGCTGCGGCCCCAGCCCTTGTGCGTGCATTCCAGCGCCTGGCGCATCACCTGGGTGTTGCCTATGCACTCGAAGCTGTAGTCGGCGCCGCCGTCGGTCAGCTGCACGATCGCGTCAACGATGTTCTCCTGCTCCTTGGGGTTGAGGAAATGCGTCATGCCGAAGCGGCGCGCCATCGCCTCGCGCCCGGGGTTGACGTCCACGCCGATGATCTTGTCCGCGCCCACCATCCTGGCGCCCTGGATCACGTTCAGCCCGATTCCGCCAAGACCGAAGACCACCACGTTCGCGCCGGCCTCGACCTTGGCGGTGAAGATCACCGCGCCGATTCCGGTGGTCACGCCGCAGCCGATGTAGCAGACCTTGTCGAAGGGCGCGTCCTCGCGGATCTTCGCCATCGAGATCTCGGGCGCCACCGTGTAGTTGCTGAAGGTGGAGGTGCCCATGTAGTGAAACAGGGGCTTGCCGCCCTGGCTGAAGCGGCTGGTGGCGTCGGGCATCAGGCCCTTGCCCTGGGTGCCGCGGATCAGCTGGCAGAGATTCGTCTTGCGCGAGAGGCAGAACTTGCACTGCCGGCATTCGGGCGTGTAGAGCGGGATCACGTGGTCGCCCTTTTTGAGCGAACTCACGCCGGGCCCGACGTCGACCACGATTCCCGCGCCTTCGTGGCCGAGGATTGCCGGGAAAATGCCTTCCGGGTCGGCGCCCGAGAGGGTGTAGTAGTCGGTGTGGCAAATGCCTGTGGCCTTGATCTCGACCAACACCTCGCCGAACTTCGGGCCGTCGAGGTCCACGGTTTCTATGCTCAGGGGGGCGGCGGATTTCCAGGCGACTGCGGCCTTCGTCTTCATGCTTGTCTCCTTGAAGCCTCTTCTATAGTGTGCTGTGCCGAACGGATTGTGAAAGCGCGTGCGCGCCGCTGCCACAGCGCACCGACGGGCGCCGGGCAACTTGGCCGCACAGCGCACCAATTTGGCCGAATCACGTCACCCCGCCCCGTCCGATATGAAAGGGCCCTGTCCATGGCACCGCTTTCCGCGTCCCGAGCACGCCGCGTCGACATCGTGGTCTATCCGGGTTTCAAGGCCCTGGAGGCCATCGGCACGATGAGCGTTTTCGAATACGCCAACATCCACCTCGCGCGGCAAAAGCAGCCCCGGGGCTACGACGTCGCGGTGGTATCAACGGCCGCCGGCGCAGTGCCTTCGGACATGCTGATGTCGCTGGTCGCGACCCGCGGCCTGGACGCGGCGCTGCTGCCCGACATCGCGCTCATCGTGGGCGCACGGGCGATCGAGGCGGCGCTCGAAGACAATCCGGCGCTGCTGCACTGGGTGCGCGCCGCCGCGCCGCGCATCGAGCGGCTCGTGGCGCTGTGCTCGGGCAGTTTCTTCCTCGCCGCCGCGGGCCTGCTCGACGGCCAGCGCGCCACCACGCACTGGAGCGTCGCCCCGCTGATGCAGGCCCGTTTTCCCGGGGTGCAGGTCGAGGCGGACGCGATTTATCTGCGCGCCGGTCGGCTCTGGACGTCGGCCGGAGTGACTGCGGGAATCGACCTGGCGCTGGCGCTGGTCGAGGAGGATTTCGGGCGCGGCCTGGCGCTGGAAGTCGCGCGGGATCTGGTCGTGTACCTGAAACGGCCGGGCGGGCAGTCGCAGTTCAGCGTGCACTTGGCGAGCCAAAATACCAGCCACCCCGGGGTCCGCAGGGTGCAGGACTGGATTCTTTGTCATCTGGACG
>NZ_AFAL01000468.1 GCF_000193225.1 Verminephrobacter aporrectodeae subsp. tuberculatae At4
GGCGCTGCTCGAGCGCCTGGGTGCCATCGACCGCTGGAGCGACGTGCGCCAACGCTGGTTCGTCCCCGACGCCAGCGGCGGCCTGGTGCTGCTGGCGCTCTGGCCACCGGCACTGCTGTTTCCGGCAGCCGTTCCCTTTGGTCTGGGCCAGGTGCTCGAGCGACTCGAGACGGCGCTCGCCACGCTGCTCGACGACACGCCGTTTTCGGGCTGGCTGCCGCTGCACGGAGCCGCTCTGGAGCCGCTCTCCCTCGGCAGTGAGTTGCTGTGCGTCACGCTGGGCCTGCTCATCCCCTGCCTGCTGGGCTACTGCGTGATCCACCGCCAGGCCGGACGCCGCGCGCTGTTTGCGCTCGGGGTGATCGCGCTGGGCGCAGTGCTCACCGCCCTGTCGGCGGCGCTGAGCTGGGGCCCGGCGCACGCCTGGGGATGGCTGGATCTGCCCGCGCGCTGCGGCGTGGGGGCTGCGCTGGCGCTGGCCTGGCTCCTGCTCGCCCTGCCGCGCAGAGCCTGCGCGGCCATGCTGCTGCTGGCGCTGGCCTGGCATCTGGCACTGCTCAACCAGGCGCCCACCAGCGCTTACTTTGCCCAGACCCAACAGGTCTGGGAACAGGGCCGTTTCATCCGCTTCTACGGCCTGAGTCAGTGGCTGGGCTGGCTGTGGCCCTATGCCACGCTGCTGTACGTGCTGCTGCTGGTGTCGCGGCGCGTGGGATCAACCTTCGCTATCAATCAATAACCGTCGATTGATTTTCCAACAGCGCCCGGCTTCATCTGCTGCATCGGCCAGCGCCTGTTTTGCGTATCTGAACCGCATGCACATCAAGCCCTCCGGAGCCGCTCGATCAAGCCGTTGAGCGCCTCCAGCGAGCCGAACCGGATCACCAACTCGCCCATCTCCGCGGCGTGGCTGCCGCCCTTCTGGCGCTTTTTCACGCGCAGTTCGACCTCGGCCATGAGCAGGTCGGACAGTTCCTCCTCCACCCGGCGCAGGTCGCGCGACTTTTCCGATTTGGGCTTTTGCGCGAGCTGGCTGGAAGCACCGATTTTCTTGACCAGCGCCTCGGCCTGGCGCACCGAGAGCTTCCTGGCCGCGATCTGGTTGCCGGCGGTGATCTGTGCGGCGCGCTCGAGCGCCAGCAACGCACGCGCATGGCCCATGTCGATGTCGCCGGCCATGAGCATGGTCTGCACGGGATCGGCCAGGTTCAGCAGCCGCAGCAGGTTGCTGGCCGCGCTGCGCGAGCGACCCACGGCCTGGGCGGCCTGCTCGTGCGTGAGGCCAAAATCCTTGACCAGCCGCTGCAGGCCCTGCGCTTCTTCGAGCGGGTTGAGGTCCTCGCGCTGGATGTTCTCGATGAGCGCCATGGCGGCGGCGGCCTCGTCGGGCACGTCGCGCACGAGCACGGGCACGCTGTCCAGGCCGGCCAGCCGGGCCGCGCGAAAACGCCGCTCGCCGGCGATGATTTCGTATTTGCCCGCGTGCTCGCCCTCGCTCAGGCGGCGCACCAGAATGGGCTGCATGACGCCCTGGGCCTTGATGGACTCGGCCAACTCGTACAGGGCCCCCTCGTCCATGCGCGTACGCGGCTGGTATATGCCCGGGACCAGCACGCTCAGGGACAGCGTGCCGGGCTGCCCGGCGTCGGCCGCCCGGGCCTGTTCCACCCCTTCGGCGACCTTGGGGCCCAACAGGGCTTCGAGGCCGCGACCCAGGCCCTTGGGTTTTTTGCTCACCATGTCGTGCGTGCTTTCTTCGGTGTTTTTCTGATTTCTGGCGGCCGGTCGTGGACGGGCGCTTATGCCCTGGCGGCGAGCCGCTGCAACCAGCCATGGCCCTCGTCCCAGTCGCCCAGACCGGACTCGGTATTGATGTGCCCCCGCTCGCCGCAGTCGACGAAGTCCGCGCCCCAGGCCTGCGCCAAGCTCCGGGCGCGCTCGAAGCTGCAGTACGGGTCGTTGCGGCTGCCCACCAGCACCGAGGCAAAGGGCAGCGCCTGGAGGGCAATCGGCGCCCAACCGGGGAGCTGTGCGCCGAGGAGGTCGGGGCGTTCAACGTCGCCGGGCGCCACCAGCAGCGCGCCCTGCACGCGGCAGGCGTTCGCGGAATGCGCCGCCCACCATGCGCTGAGGATGCAGCCAAGGCTGTGCGCCACGAGCAACACGGGGCCGCCGGCGTCCACCACGGTTTCCTCGAGCCGCGCCGTCCAGTCGCCGCGCAGGGGATGTATCCAGTCGTGCTGCTCCACACGGCGGTAGCCATGCCGGGTCTCCCAGAGGCTCTGCCAGTGGCCGGGGCCCGAATTCTGCCAACCGGGCAGCAGCAGGACGTCGGACGGCTTCATGCGCTGGCGGCTGCTTTGGCGATGGACGGTGCGGTGCCGTGCAGGCTGCGCACGCGCACGACCATCTCCTGCGCAAATTCTTCAAAGGCCAGGCTGCCCTTGGCGGCCGGGTCGAACACCACGCCGGGCAGGCCGTAGCTGGGCGCCTCGGCCAGGCGCACGTTGCGCGGGATCACGGCGTCGAACACCTTGTCGCCAAAATGGCCCTTGAGCTGGTCGCTGACCTGCTGCTGCAACGTAATGCGCGGATCGAACATCACGCGCAACAGGCCGATGATCTGCAGGTCGGTGTTCAGATTCGCGTGCACCTGCCGGATGGTGTTCACCAGGTCCGTCAGTCCTTCGAGCGCAAAGTATTCGCACTGCATGGGAACGATCACACCGTGGGCGCTGCACAGCCCGTTGAGCGTGAGCATGGAGAGCGAGGGCGGGCAGTCG
>NZ_AFAL01000467.1 GCF_000193225.1 Verminephrobacter aporrectodeae subsp. tuberculatae At4
TGCGCGCCGCGCCGCTGTGCGCGGCGAGCCAGCTCCTGAGGCGCTGCGGGCCGGTCATTCCGCTGTGCAGCGGGACCACGGCGCTGGCGCCGAAGCGCGCTGCGAAGCGTTCCTCGAGCTGCGGCGTGAGGTTGATCTCGGGAACCAGCACCAGCGCCTGCGCCGTGGGGTCGGCTTGGAGCATCTCCTGCACGCAGCGCAGGTAGACCTCGGTCTTGCCGCTGCCGGTGCTGCCAAAGAGCAGGAAGGGGCCGGGCTCCGAGGCAATCCGGGCGCAGGCGCTTGCCTGTTCCGTGGTGAGCGCCACGCTCTGCTGCACCGTGTGCGCAGCTGCGTCCGCGGGCGGCGTGGGGCGGCGCAGGCGGCGCGCGAACTGCTCGGGGCGCAGCCCGCGCAGATGCGCGGGCAACGCGGCCAGCGCGACCTCGCCCAGGGCGCGCTGGTAGTAGCGCGCGGCAAAGGCGACCAGGCGGCGCCAGGGCAGATCCAGCGGGGCCAGGCCCTCGAGCACCCCGGCGACGGGGCGCAGCGCGGTGCCTTCGGGAAGGCCGCCCGGGGCCTCGTCGGCGTCCCACACCACGCCCAGCACCTCGCGCGCTCCCAGGGGCACGCGCACCAGCGTTCCCGCGGGCAGGGGGCGCTCGCAGGCGTAGCTCAGCAACTCCCCCATGCCGCTGTGCGACGGGGTGTGCAGGGCCACGTGGACGGGGCCGGCGGGGGGCTGGGGAGCGGACAAGGCAGGATGGGGCAGGAGGGCAGGGGCGGACGGGGAATTGTCGCCGCGGGAGGGCAGGGCGCGCTCGTGCGCAGGCCCTTATGGCAGCTTGTGCATGCCACGTGGAGGTTCATTCGCTAAGTCCATGTTTTTGTTAGTGCCTGTAAATAATCCCGAATATTTGTTGATAACTTTGTTGAAATCTCGTCGGGTTTCGCCTTGAAACCGCATGAATGCAGGCCATCGACAGATTGCTTACAAAACAGGCAGCCCCTTAAACTGCTTATAAGTCTGAAGAAAGACGGGCGGCAAGTTCTGCGCGCACGCCAAGCGCCTGCGCGGGGGGGCGTCAGGCCCGGCGCTGCGCCCGCGAGTGGCTGTGCACGGCCTCGACCAGCGCCGCCACGTGCTCGGGCGGCGTGAACTGGCTGATGCCGTGGCCGAGGTTGAAGATGTGCGTGGGCCCGGTGCGGCTGCGGTCGGTGTGGGGCGTGCCGAAGCGGTCGAGCAGTCCGTGCACCTGCTGCACGATCTGCTCCGGCGGCGCGAGCAGCACGCAGGGGTCGATATTTCCCTGCAAGGCCTTGCCCGGGCCCCCGACGGCGCCGCCGAGCAGCGCGCGCGCCTTGGCGAGGTTCACCGTCCAGTCCAGGCCCAGCACCTCGCAGTCCAGCGACTGCATGTCTTGCAGCCATGGTGCGCAGCCCTTGGTGAAGACGATGCGCGGCAGGTCGGCGCCGTCCACCCCCGTGCGCCGCAGCTGCGCCAGCACGCGCGCGGTGTACGCCAGGCTGAATTGCTGGAACGCGCCGTCGGCCAGCACGCCGCCCCAGCTGTCGAAAAGCATCACGGCCTGCGCGCCGGCGTCGATCTGGGCGTTCAGGTACGCCGCCACCGCGTCCGCGTTCACCGCCAGGATGCGGTGCATCAGGTCGGGGCGCGAATACATCAGGCCCTTGACCTGGCGGTAGTCGTCGCTGCCCTGGCCCTCGACCATGTAGCAGGCCAGCGTCCAGGGGCTGCCGGAGAAGCCGATCAGCGGCACGCGCCCGCCCAGCGCCTGGCGGATGTTGGCGACCGCGTCGAACACGTAGCGCAGCCGGTCCATGTCGGGAACGGCCAAGCCGGCCACGGCGGCCTCGTCGCGCACCACCCGGGCAAAGCGTGGGCCCTCGCCCTCGACGAACGCCAGGCCCAGGCCCATGGCGTCGGGCACGGTGAGGATGTCGCTGAACAAAATGGCCGCGTCGAGCGGGAAGCGCTCCAGGGGTTGCAGCGTGACCTCGGTGGCGTAGTCCACGTTGCTCGCCAGGCCCATGAAACTGCCGGCCCGGGCGCGCGTGGCCCGGTATTCGGGCAGGTAGCGACCCGCTTGGCGCATGAGCCACACGGGGGTGTAGTCGGTGGCCTGGCGGCGGCAGGCGCGCAGGAAGCTGTCGTTGGCGAGGGGGGCAGGGCGCATGCGCTGATTGTCGCAGGGCATGCCCAGCGGTCAGCACAGCGCCACAGCCCCCCGCTGAGGCCTGCGCGGAGCCGGCTTCGCCGGGCCGCTGCTGGCGTCCCCCTGGGGGGAAGACGCGAAGCGGCTCAGGGGGGGACTTATCTTTCAGCGATGTAGTGCGACATGCGGGCCGTCTCGCCGGGCGCGAGGAAGGCGCGCACCTCGCTCTCCAGCGTCTGATCGGCCATCGTGGCGCGGGCGCGCTGGTGCAGGTAGTCGGCCCAGGATTCGACGATGAAGCGCTCCACATAGCGCGAGGACTGGCCCAGATCCCGGTACACGCGCCAGAAGGTGGCGCCGTCCCTGCGGCGCGGGGCCCGCAGGCGGCTGATGCTGTCGAGAAAGGCGGCGTCGGTTCCGGGGGCGATGCGGTAGCCGATCTCCACGGCCACGGGGCCGGCCTCGGGCCGGGGCTCGGCCTCGATGAAGAGCTCGTCCCAGGGAGTGGCCTGCGTCACCTCGTGCAGCGCGCCCATGCGCAGCGGCAGGGGGCGTGCCAGCGGCAGGCCGGCGAGCATGCACGCTGCGGCCAGGCACAGCGTGGGCGTGGGGCCGATGAGGTCGGACGACGCGCCCCAGAACGCCGAGCCCATGGCAAACGCCCCCAGCGCGGTCACCATGTGCATGGCCACGGCGCGTGCGCGCACCCACTGCGGCGCGCTCGCCTGCGTGGCGGTGTTGAAGGTGGACATGGACGACATCCACGCCGCGCCCGCGAGCAGCATCCACAAATAGACGATCCAGGCCGCCTGCGCAAACGCGGTCACCAGCATGGCCGCCGCAAACACCACGCCGCCGGCGCCGACGATGCGCTCGAGCCCGAAGCGTGCGCGCAGCCGCCCGAGCAGCAGCCCCACGGCCACTGCGCCTATTCCCAGGCAGCCCATGAGCAGGCCAAAGCCCTGCGCACCGGCGCCGAGCTGGCGCTGCGCGATCATCGGCAGCAGCGCCCACAGCGCCGAGCCCGCGGCGCTGAAGGCCGTCACGCGCACCAGCTGCGCAAAGATGATGCGCGAGTGCCAGGCGTAGCGCAGGCCGCTCAGGGTGCCGCCCCAGAGCCGCTCGGGCGGTAGCCGGGTGGGGTCGTGCGCGCGCGGCGGCCAGCGGCGGATCGACTTCCACATCACCAGTGTGGTGCCCACCGAGAACGCGAACACCCAGCCCGCACCCAGCTGCGCGAACACCAGCCCCGCGAGCGTAGGGCCCAGGGCGCGCGCGACGTTGTAGGCGATGCCCACGGCGGTGATGGCCTGGGGCCAGGCCTCGCGCGCAACCGGGTCGATGACCGAGGCGTTCCAGGCCGGGGTGAGCACGGCCGTGCAGCCGCCGCAGACGAACACCAGCAAGAGCACCGACGCCGGCCCGCTCCAGCCGCCCAGCGTGAGCAGGGTGAGCAGCGCGCAGGTCCCCGCTTGGGCCAGCAACGCGCCGCAGATCAGGCGCTTGCGGTCCGTGGTGTCGGCGAGCACGCCCGCCGGCAGCGCCAGCAGGAACATGGGCAGGAACACCGCCGTCTGCACCAGCGCCGCGAGGAACGACGATCCCGTGAGTTCGACCATGAGCCAGGCGGCCGCCATGG
>NZ_AFAL01000466.1 GCF_000193225.1 Verminephrobacter aporrectodeae subsp. tuberculatae At4
CGTGCGCTGGTCGGCTCGGGCCGTGGGGCGCGCGAGCGATGCCGGACGCCCCGGAGCCCCGGGGCTGCGGGTCATAATCCCCGCCAGTTTCCAGCGCAGCATGACCGATTCCGCTCCGTCGTCCCCTTCCCGCCTGCTCAAGGCCGTCTCCCGCCTCGCGACGGGCCTGTTGCGTCTGCTGCTGGCACTATGGCTGTTGCTGATCATCGCGTGGGGGGTGCTGCTGCATGACTGGATTGTGCCGCCGATAGAGAATTTCCGCCCGCAATTACAGACCCTGATGACGCAAGCGTTGGGGGCGCCCGTCACGATCGGCGCAATTACCAAGCGCGCGCAGGGGCTGGCCCTGCTGATCGAGCTCTCGGACGTCGCGCTGCTCGACGCCTCGGGCCGCCGCGTGCTGCACCTGCCTCGGGTGGCGGGAACGCTGTCCGCGCGCTCCCTGCTGAACCGGGGGTTCGCGCAGCTCTATCTCGAAGCGCCCGATCTGGAGGTGCGGCGCACGGCCGATGGGCGCATCCACGTGGCGGGGCTGGAACTGGCCCGGAATCAGGACGGCAGCGGCGACGCGGCGGCCAACTGGCTGTTCGCGCAAAGCGAGATCGTCGTCAAAGGCGGCACGCTGCGCTGGACGGACGAGCAGCGCCCTGCCCCGCAGGTGGCCCTGGAGCAGGTGGACCTGGTGCTGCGCAACGGCAACTGGCGCCACCGCCTGCGCATGGACGCATCGCCCCCGAGCGACTGGGGCGATCGCTTCAGCGTGGTCGGCCTGTTTCGCGCGCCCCTGCTGCAGGCCGGTGACGGCAACTGGAGGCACTGGAGTGGCCAGCTGTTCGCCGACTTCGCGCGCCTGGACGCCGCGCAGCTGCACCACCATGCAGGCCCGGACGCGCCGCTGACCCGGGGCTACGGAGCGCTGCGCGCCTGGGCCGACGTGCGGCACGGGCAGATCGTCGGCGCAACGCTCGACCTGGCTCTGGCCGACGTGCACGCCACCCTCGGCCCCGGCCTGCAGGCGCTGATGCTCCCATCGTTTCAGGGGCGTCTGGAAGCAAGGCAGCGCAGCGGGGGATTCGAGTTTTCCACCCAGGCATTGCAGTTCCAGACCGACGACGGCCTGCACTGGCCCGGCGGGAACCTGCGGCTGGCGCACACCGCGGCCACGGACAAGACACCCGCGCAGGGCGAGTTGCACGCGGACCGCCTGAACTTGGCCGCGCTGGCGCGCATCGCGAGCCGTCTGCCGCTGGACGCTGCCGTGCACGACGCGCTGCGCAGGCATTCCCCCCAGGGGCTGGTGGACGCAATCGACGCCAGTTGGACGGGTCCGCTGGACGACCCGCAGCAATACCGGGTGCGGGGGCATGTCCAGGGCCTGGCGCTCGCGGGAAGCAGCGAGGACGGCAAGAAAGGCGCTGCGCCGTCGCACCCGGGCCTGCGCGGGGCCACGCTGGACATCGACATGACGCAGGCCGGCGGCCGGGCCGCGCTGTCCATCGCCTCCGGCGCCCTGCTGCTGCCGGGCGTGTTCGAGGACCCGGTGCTGCCGCTCGACAAGCTCAGCGCGAACGTGCGCTGGCAGCTCGCAGGCGAGCGCATCGCCGTGCAGGCGAGTGACGTGCAGTTTGCCAACGCCGACGTACAGGGCCAGGTCCACGCCGCATGGCATACCAGCGACACGGCCAAGGCGCCGCAGCGTGCGCGCTTTCCGGGCGTTCTGGACCTGACGGGCAGCCTGAGCCGCGCCGACGGAACGCGGGTGCACCGCTACCTGCCCCTGGCGGTCGCGCAGGAGGCGCGCCACTACGTGCGCGACGCCATCACCGCGGGCAGCGCGAGCAACGTGCGCTTTCGCGTCAAGGGCGATCTGCAGGACCTGCCCTTCAACGACCCGCGGCAGGGGGAGTTTCGCATCGCCGCGCGCGTCCGGAACGTGACCTACGCCTACGTCCCCGATTCGTTGCAGCCCACCGACTCGCCGCACTGGCCTGCGCTCACGGGGCTGAGCGGGGAGCTGATCTTCGAGCGCTCGTCCATGCAGGTGCGCGGCGCCACGGGGCGCTTTGCCGGCAGCAAGGAACTGCGGCTGTCGCGGGTGGACGCGAGCATCCCCAACCTGGAACACACCGTCGTGAACGTCAGCGCGGACTCCCGG
>NZ_AFAL01000465.1 GCF_000193225.1 Verminephrobacter aporrectodeae subsp. tuberculatae At4
GTAAACCTCGCCGGTGTGCACGACGACGCGGGAAACGCCGGTACCTACATCGCCTCCAGCGCCTACTACTCCGTGGACACCGTGCGCCCCACGGCCACCATCACGCTGGCCGACAGCGCGCTCACCGCGGGTGAAACCACCACCGTCACTTTCACTTTCAGTGAGCCCGTCACCGGCTTTGATACCAACGACATCGACCTCTCGAATACCAACGGCACACTGAGCCCGCTCCGGGTCACCGCCAACCGCGCGATCTGGAGAGCCTACTTTACGGTCACGCCCACGGCCAACGTCATCGACGTGACGAATACCATCCGCGTAAACCTCGCCGGTATAAGCGACGATGCGGGCAACGCCGGTACCGGCAGCGTCGCCAGCGCCAACTACACCGTTGACACCCGCGACACCACCGGTCCCGAGGTCACCATTACGCTGGCCGACAGCGCGCTCACCGCGGGTGAAACCACCACCGTCACCTTCCGCTTCAACGAGTCCGTCACCAGCTTTGATGCCAGCGACATCGACCTCTCGAATGCCAACGGCACGTTGGGCCCGCTCACGCCCAACGCCAACCGCACGGTCTGGACGGCCACCTTTACGCCCACGGCCAACGTCATCGACATGACCAATACCATCCGCGTCAACCTCACCGGGGTGCGCGACGACGCGGACAACGCCGGTACCTACATCGCCCCCAGCGCCAACTACGCCGTGGACACCCGCGACACCCCCGGCCCCACGACCATCATTACGCTGGTCAACAACAGACCGCTCGGCGCGAACAGGGTCACCACTACTACCACCTTCACCTTCAGCAAGCCCGTCAACGGCTTTGACATCAGTGACATCGCGTGCACCAGCGGCACGCTGAGCCCGCCCACGGCCAACGCCGACCGCACGGTCTGGACAGCCACCTTTACGCCCACGGCCAACACCAGCGCCTGGACGAATACCATCCGCGTAAACCTCGCCGGGGTGACCGACGACGCGGGCACCGCCGGTACCGGCAGCGCCATCAGCGACAACTACGTCGTGGACACCACGCGGCCCACGGCGACCATCACGCTGGCCGACACCGGGCTCACCGCGGGCGAGACCACCACCGTCACCTTCCGTTTTAACGAGATCGTCACCAGCTTTGACACCTGGGACATCGTGTGCAGCAACGGCACGCTAAGCCCGCCCACGCTCATGGAGAACACCCGCTACACGGTCTGGACGGCCACCTTTACGCCCACGGCCAATGTCTACGCCCCGACGAATACCATCCGTGTGAACCTTGCCGGCGTGGCCGACTACGCCGGCAACACCGGCGGTGCCGAAACCACCACCAGTGCCAACTACTCCGTGGACACCCGGCCTGCCAACACCACAGGCCCGACCGCCACGATCACACTGGCCGACACCAGCCTGACCGTGGGGGAAAGCACCACCGTCACCTTTGCCTTTGGCGAACTCGTCACCGGCTTCACGCGCGATGACATCGTGCTCACCCATGCCAATGGCACACTCGGCGAACCCACGACCCATGACCATGGCAGAACCTGGACCGCCACCTTCACGCCCACGGCCGACGTCGAGAACAGCAGCACCATCGGCGTAAACCTTGCCGGCGTGACCAACGCCGCAGGCCGCGCCGGCACCGACCACGCGAATAGCGCCAGCTACCAGATTGATACCCGGGCCCCGGTGGTGGCCAGTGCCTCAGTAGGCGACGAATGGTTGGAACTCCACTACACCGAAGGGACCTACCTGGACGCGACCCATATCCCGCCCGCCACGGCCTTTGCGGTGTGCGTCGATAACGTGCTCACCGCCATCACGGTGTCCGCGCAATACAACGTCATCCACTTGACGCTGGCCACCCCTGTCGCCAGCAGCCAGCAAGTCACCGTCGCCTACACCGACCCCACGACCGGCAACGATGCCAACGCCATACAGGACACGGCCGGCAACGACGCGGCCAGTTTCTCGGCCATGGCGGTGAGGAACTACACACACGCGCCACAGAGCCAGGCCCGCTCAGCTCCGTTGACCCCCTCAACCCCGGCAGGCCCAAGGAACAAGAACACCCAGGACGACACAGACAGCGACAGCATTCCCAACAACGCCAAAGACCAGCCCCCCGGCACCCCCAACCCCGCTGACGCAACCCCCGCGATCGACAACGACAGCAACAGCGACGGCACCCCGGACAGCACGCAAGCGGCGGTGCGTTCGACCCGCGTCGTGCTCAGCAGCCCCACCGGAGCAAGCCAACCCGCAGACGCGACCAGCACCCATGTAACCCTGGTAGCCGGCAGCCAGGACGGCAGCCAGGACCCGGACAGCAGCAGCGCCCACATCACCCGCCTGGAGCAAAAGGACACCCCCGCCCCATTGCCCCAGGGAATGGAGACACCCCTCGGGCAACTCAGCTTCGAGGCAACGCTGGCCACGGGCCGCAGCAGCGAGAAGTTCAGCCTGTATCTGGACCCGGCGCTGGGCGTCAACGGCTACTGGGTCAGGGACAGCGCCGGCAACTGGGTCAACCTGAGCAGCGCGCCTTACGGCGGCAAGATGGCGAGTGAGGGTGGGCGGCTGCGGCTGGACTTCGAGATCAGCGATGCGGGCCGTTCGACGCCGACGGCCGGGTCAACGGCAGCATCACCGCGCCCGGCGCCGCAGCGCAGATGTCCTTGTCCCTCATGGGGCAGGCGCCGGACGCGGCGGGTGGCCTCTGGTTCTGACGGGGCCGCGCGGGGCCTGGACAGCGGCGACCCAAGCCTGTCCGCCCCGGCGAACGGCTTGAACCCGAAGGGGCTCCCGGGTTGGCGCCGCGTTCGCC
Source organism: Verminephrobacter aporrectodeae subsp. tuberculatae At4 (assembly GCF_000193225.1). Classification (GTDB taxonomy): domain Bacteria; phylum Pseudomonadota; class Gammaproteobacteria; order Burkholderiales; family Burkholderiaceae_C; genus Acidovorax; species Acidovorax aporrectodeae. Next base: position 2,828 of record NZ_AFAL01000465.1, read on the forward strand.
TGCATGCTGTGGGGACATGCTCGCCTGCGCGAGTCGGCCGCACTCCGGCATGCAGGCCAGCCCCCCCCGGACGCCAAACGATCCCGGTCGAGCAGGCGACAAGCCAGCCATCCTCCGCGCCCCCGCCCCGACTGGCTGCAAGACCACAGCGGCACCTGGGTGAACCTGGCGAGCAGCCCTTACGGCGGCAAGATGGTGGACGAAGGCGGGCGGCTGCGGCTGGACTTCACGATCACCGACGGCGGAGCGTTCGACGCCGACGGCCAGGCCGACGGCAGCATCACCGCGCCCGGCGCCGCAGCGCAGATGCCGCTGTCCATCGTGGGGCAGGCGCCGGATGGGGCGCATGGCGGGTTCTGGCTCTGAGGCCGACTCCCGAATCGGGCATTCGTCCGGAAAAAAAACCGCTATTGCGCCTGCGCGGCTCTGGCCTGGTTCACTGCCACGGCATGCCCGCGGCCATGTAACTGATCTGCTCCGCAGCAGCGCCGCAGCGCCCCTTGCGGCAGGGGACACCAGGGCCCCAGCGGCATCCTGCCTGCTTGGGTAAGGACCTCCATCCCCGACCAGCCGAAAGACCGGCGCGATGCCGCTTTCGTAGCGCCCGATCCCGCGCAACGCCAAGGCTTCCACCGGGGTGTTGCAAGCATCCATGCCCGCCTCTCCGAGCGTCCGATGGACAAGCTAACACTTATTATTTTCTAAAATTAAATTGCAATTATTCACATACAATTCGCGACATGTTGGGCCGTCCCTTCTCCCCATGCAGCCCCTCCTGAAACATGGGCAGGACCATGGCACTGCCTGAACGCCGTGCATCCCCGCACGCGGTAAGAACCGCTGCTCAGGCTGCACGGCGGGCTGCTGATTTCGCCCCCACGGGCGCCCAAACGCGGGGGTCGGACGGGACCACAGGACGCCACCTGCCCCCTGCTGACCAAATCAGTCACGCACGCCTGCACCACCCCGCAATGACACCCCTGCCGGATCGGCAAGGGTCCAACGCATTCAAGAAACCGTTCACGGCCCTCGCCGGGGACTGCGCATGCAGTCCATGGTTCGGGCAGCGTTGTCGATTCCCGCACAGAAGGGATGGCCTCCTGGCACGCGCCGCCGCCGCCAGAGAGACGCAACGCACCCCTTCGGACAAGACCGCGAACAGGCGCTGCCCCCCGGAATCGCCCCGGGTGCCTTCCCTGTCCACAGGGCCATGCGCCCAAACCCCGGCCACCCCCCATCCCACTCCCAAAGCACCATGAGCATCGATGCGCACACCCCCCCCGGCCTCCGCTCGGGCGAGACCACGAACACCGGGGGCACCCGGCGCCCCATGCTCGCAGCGATCAACCCGATCACCATCGGCAAGGACAAACTGGGCATTGGCGCGAGCACCACCGTCACCATCCGCTTCGCCGAAGCCATCGCGATCGACAGCTTCACCACCGCCGACCTGATCGTGGAGGGCAGAGGCGTGACGCTGTCCAACGACCTGAGGAGCACCGACGGCGGCATCACCTGGACGGTCACGCTGCAGGCTCCGACGCAGACGGTTCTCAACAACGCCGAATACGCCCTCCTCCACGGGCACAACTCAACGGGCAACCATATCCGCGTCAAACTCACCGACGTGACCAACCCCGCAGGCAACGCCGGTGTGGGCCAGGCCGTCTCCGCAGTCACCTACGACATCGACGTCCGGAGGCCCGACGTCGGCATCAGGCTGAGCGACGACACCCTCACCGCGGGCGAAACCACCACCGTCACCTTCAGCTTCAACGAGCCCGTCACCGGCTTTGATGCCGACAAGGTCGACATGACAATGGCCAACGGCACGCTGGGTCCGCTGACCCTCCTCGAAGATGGCAGGACCTGGATCGCCACCTTCACGCCCACAGCGAATATCAGCTCTGAGAACAACGAAATCCGCGTCAAATTGTTCGGCGTGGCGGACTTGGTGGGCAATACGACGGACGACGCCTCCGCCGCCGCCATCAACAACCGCTACACCATCAACACCCGCACCACAGACCAGACAACCCGCCTGAGCGCACGCGTTACGCTGACCGATGAGCCCCTTACGACGGGAGAAAAGACGACCGTCGTCATCGCCTTCAACAAGCCCGTCAACGCCAACACCTTCACGCGCGATGACGTGGACCTGACACAGGCCAACGGCACGATCAGCAACCCCATACGCAGCGCCGACGGCCGAACCTGGACGGCCACCTTCACGCCCACGGACAACGTCATCGACGAGACCAACACCATCAGCGTGAACCTCGCGGGCGTGACCGACGCCGCAGGCACCGCCGCAACCGGCCGCGCCACCAGCGACAACTTCCGCGTGACCACCACGCTACCTAACGCCACGATCACGCTGGCCGACAGCGCGCTCACCACGCACGAAACAACGCTCGTCACCTTCACCTTCAACCAACCGGTCTTCGACTTCATGAGGGATGACGTCGTGTTCGACGGCACCACCAGCGAGCTCAGCGAGCTCAGCGCGAACGGGTCCACGCCCCAAGACAGATTCAAAATCTGGACCGCCACCCTCACACCCAAGTCCAACGTCAACGACCAGACCAACACCATCAGCGTCAACCTGGCCGGCGTCATCACCCCGGCAGGCAAGTCCGGTACCGGCACCGCCCGCAGTGCCAACTACACGGTCAACACCGGGCTGCTCACCGCCGCCAACCGCCCCACGCTCGCAGCGACCACCCCGATCACGATCGGCGACGACAAACTGAGCATGGGCGAGAGCACCACCGTCACCATCCGCTTCGCCGAAGCCATCGAGACCGACAGCTTCAGCATCACCGACCTGACCGTGGGCGGTTCCGCGACGCTGAGCAACCTGCAAAGCACCGACGGTGGCACCACCTGGACGGTCACGCTGAAGGCTCCGGAGCGCAGTGACATCCTCGGCGGCGACTTCGCCCGGTACAACTCAACGGGCAACCATATCAGCGTCAACCTCACCGGCGTGACCAACCCCGCAGGCAACGCCGGTGTGGGCCAGGCCGTCTCCACGGTCACCTACGACATCGACGTCTCGGCGCCCGGCGCCGCCATCACCCTGGCCGACAACGCCCTCACCGCAGGCGAAACCACCACCGTCACCATCACCTTCACCGAGCCCGTCACCGGCTTTGACGCCAGCGACGTCGTGCTCACCGACGCCAACGGCACGCTGGGCCCGCTCACGCCGAACGCCGAGCGCACGGTCTGGACGGCGACATTCACGCCCACGGACAGGGTCAATGACGCGGCGAATACGATCAGCCTGAACCTCAGCGGCGTGCGCGACGACGCGGGCAACGCCGGGGTGGGCAGTGCCAGCAGCGCCAACTACAGCGTCAACACCCAGTTGTCAGACACCACGGCCCCGCAGCTGATCACCACCGGCAACTATAGCCCCAGGGCCTTGAACAACGAGTTGCTGCTCAACTTCAGCGACCAGAGCGACATACCCACAGACTCGAACCGCCTGCCGACGACCGGGGATTTCACCGTGCTCGTCAATGGCGTACCGAATCTCGTCACGAATGTCAGTGTCAACACGGACCTTCGCTCCAAGGAGGTGGTCCTGACGCTGGCCACCCCCCTGGAGCCTGGTCAGGGCGGCGTGACCGTTGCCTACAACGACAGCACGCCCGCGGACACCAAGGGCATACAGGACACGGCTGGCAACCGCCTGACCAGCTTTCCGACCACGGCGGTGCGCAACATGACGGTGGACCACTCGCCCCCGGTGCTGATCACCACCGGTACCAGGAGCCCCTGGGTCAACGGCGACCAGCTGGTGCTCAGCTTCCAGGACGCCAGCAACCTGTCGACCGACAAGCCGGCCAAGGAGACTTTTACGGTGCGCGTGAATGGCAACGCCCGGGTCGTCAGCGACGTCGCCGTGCATGCCGAGGCCAAGACGGTGACGCTGACGCTGGCCACTGCCGTCACCCGGGGTCAGTCGGTGACCGTTGCCTACGACGACCCCACCCCGGCCGCCGACGACGCCTACGCAATACAGGACGTTCACGGCCATGACGCAGCCAGCTTTGCGGCCACCGCGGTGACGAACAACACCCCGGCAACAGACACCACCGGCCCCACGGCCACGATCACGCTGGCCGACAGCGCGCTCACCGTGGGCGAGACCACCACCGTCAGCTTCCGCTTCAGCGAGCCCGTCACCGGCTTTGACGCCGACGACATCGTGCTCACCGACGCCAACGGCACGCTGGGTCCGCTCACGGCGGGCGCCG
>NZ_AFAL01000464.1 GCF_000193225.1 Verminephrobacter aporrectodeae subsp. tuberculatae At4
GGCAACCATGGCCGCGGCGTGACGCTGGACCTGCGCGCGCAGCAGGACATCGAAGCCGCCTACCATGCCGCCCGCCCCGAGGGCAGCGGCGTGCTCGTCGAGCGCTTCATTCCGGGCGACGAGCACCGCCTGCTGGTGGTCGGCGGAAAGATGGTCGCTGCGGCGCGCGGCGAGGTCGTGGGCATCACGGGCAATGGCCGCTCCACGGTGGCCGAACTGATCGACAGCCAGCTCAACGCCGACCCGCGCCGGGGCTACGAAGAGGAGTACCCGCTGGCAATCATCAACGTCGAACGCAGCGCCGCAGTGCAGTTGGAACTCAGGCGCCAGGGGCTGGACGCCGCTTCGGTTCCCGCTGCCGGCCGGCAGATCGTGGTGCAGCGCAACGGCAACGTGGCCGTGGACTGCACGGACGAGGTGCACCCCGAGGTGGCCTACACCGCGGCGCTGGCGGCCAAGGTGGTGGGCCTGGACATCGCCGGAATCGACCTGGTGGCGCGCGACATCTCCAGGCCGCTGCAGGAGCAGGGCGGCGCGATCGTCGAGGTCAACGCCGGCCCCGGACTGCTCATGCACCTCAAGCCCGCCGTGGGCGCGCCGCGCCCGGTGGGCCAGGCGATCGTGGAGCACCTGTTCCCCGCGGAGGACGCTGCGGACAACCAGGCCGGGCGGATTCCCGTGGTCGGCGTCGCGGGAACGCGCGGCACGGCGACCATCGCGCGCCTCGTGGCCTGGCTGCTGCAACTCAGCGGGCGCCACACCGGACTGGCCTGCCGCGAAGGGCTGTTCCTGAACCGCCGCTGCGTGCAGGCCGGCGACTGCGCGCACTGGGAAGCGGCGCGCTGCCTGCTCATGAACAAGATGGTGCAGGCCGCGGTGATCGAAAGCGACGCGCGCAGCATCCTGCGTGATGGCCTGGCCTACGACCGCTGCCAGGTGGGCGTGGTGACCGACATGGACGGCGTGGAAACGCTGGCCGAGTTCGACCTGCACGAGCAGGCGCAGATGACCCGGGTACTGCGCACCCAGATCGACGTAGTGCTCACCGGGGGCGCCGCCGTCCTGAACGCCGCGATTGCCCAGGTCGCGGACCTGGCGCCGCTGTGCGACGGCGGCGTGCTGCTGTACGCGCAGGACGCCGCCCTGCCCGCGATCGCCGCGCACCGCGCGCGCGACAACGGCCGCGCCGTGGTCGTGGAAAACGGCTGCGTGCTGCTCGCCACGGGAAGCGCCGGGCAGCGGCTCGGACCGTTGTCGGAGCTCTGTTTCGGGCGCCATGCCGTGCGCCCCGACACCGACGCGCTGCTCGCCGCGATCGGCGCCGCGTGGGCGCTGGACATCGCCCCCGACCTGATTGGCGCAGGAATCAAGACCTTCGAGCCCGAGTTCGCGGCGCGCACCGGCCTGCGCTCCTGACGTCCCCCCACGCACTGAAAGAGACCGACTGCCATGGAAGTATCCCGCACCCGGGCCCTGCGCGGCCCGAACCTCTGGAGCCGCCACATGGCCATCGAAGCCCTGGTGCGCTGCGCGCAGACCGAGCGTGCCGTGGGCCGGATGAGCGGCTTCGAAGCCCGGCTGCGCGCCCTGTTCCCCGCGATCGGCGTGCTCCACCCCGAGGGCGGCGACGGCGACATCTCGCTGGCGCACGTGCTGCAGGCCGCCGCGCTCGCGTTGCAGGCGCAGGCGGGCTGCCCGGTGAGCTTTGCGCGCACCACGCAGACCACCGACGCGGGCGTGTTCCAGGTCGTCGTCGAGTACAGCGAGGAGACCGTCGGCCGCCAGGCGTTCGACGACGCGCAGCGGCTCATCCGCGCAGCGCTTGGCGACGGCCTGTTCGACGCCGCCCGGGCGGTCGCGGAACTGCGCGAACGCGACGAGGACGAGCGCCTGGGCCCGAGCACCGGCGCCATCGTGCAGGCCGCCGTGGCCCGTGGCATCCCCTACCGCCGCCTGACCCGTGGCAGTCTGGTGCAGTTTGGTTGGGGCTCCCGGCAGCGCCGCATCCAGGCCGCCGAAATCGACGCCACCAGCGCCGTCGCCGAATCCATCGGCCAGGACAAGCACCTGACCAAGTGCCTGCTGCACGCCGCCGGTGTTCCCGTTCCGCTGGGCGAGCCGGTGGCGAGCGTGGAGCAGGCCTGGGAGGTGGCGTGCAAGGTCGGCCTGCCCGTGGTGCTCAAACCGCAGGACGGCAACCAGGGCAAGGGCGTGACGGTGAACGTCGGCGACCGCGCCCAGCTCGAGGCCGCTTACGGCACCGCCGCCGAATACGGCGCGGTGATGGTCG
>NZ_AFAL01000463.1 GCF_000193225.1 Verminephrobacter aporrectodeae subsp. tuberculatae At4
GAGCGCGCGAGCGCCGCGTGCACCCGGCCGACTTCGCAGGCCTCGCCCTCGATCTCGTCCGACAGCACGTGCACGGCCAGCCCCGCGGCGCGCGCCGTGGCGGCGGCGGCTTCCAGCGCCTGCCAGGGTGTGGCGATGAGTTGCAGGCAGTGGCCCGCAAAGCGCGCGTCGCCGGGTTTCGGGGTCTCCAGTGTGCCCGCTTCCAGGGCCGCCCTGGCGGCGGCGGGAACGTCGATGCCGTAGCGCGCGAGGATCGCCAGCGCGTGCGCGCAGTGGCTGGCGTCGGGCACCGTGGGGCCGCTGGCGATGACGCCCGGGTCGTCCCCCGGAACGTCGCTGATGGCCAGCGTCAGCACGCGCGCGGGCGCGCAGGCGAGCGCCAGCCGCCCGCCCTTGATGCGCGAGAGGTGCTTGCGCACGCAGTTCATCTCGCTGATCTGCGCGCCGCTGTCGAGCAGGGCGCGGTTGATGCGCTGCTTGTCGTGCAGCGTCAGCCCGTCGCAGGGCAGGGTGAGCAGCGCCGAGCCGCCGCCCGAAATCAGGCACAGCACCAGATCGTCCGCGCTCAGCCCCCGGGTCAGCGCCAGGATGCGCTGCGCCGCAGCCAGTCCCGCGGCGTCGGGAACGGGGTGCGCGGCCTCGACGACCTCGATGCGCTGCGCCAGGCCGGCGGGCCGCGGGGGGATGTGCCCGTAGCGCGTGAGCACCAGGCCGGACAGGGGCGCGTCGCCGGGCCACAGCGCCTCCAGCGCCTGCGCCATGGCGCCGCCCGCCTTGCCCGCGCCGAGCACGAGGGTACGCCCCTTGGGCGGCGCCGGCAGCCAGGCGCGCATGCCTTCCAGGGGCTGCGCGCTGCGCACGGCGGCGTCAAACAGGGCGCGCAGGAAGTCGCGTGGCCGGGAGCGGAAGTCCGGAATGCAGGCCGGCGCTGCGGCCGGGGTGGAGGGGGGCGTGTGCATGGCGCGCATTGTGCAGCAGGCCCCTGGGCTGGCGGCCGGCGCTCGGGGCGCGGGCGGGGCCGTGCAAGCGTCCCCCGTATCATGCCGCCATTGCGCCCTCTGCCCGCGAGCGCGCGGCACCCCATGATCTACGACAGCACCCAAGCCTACCCCCGCGATCTGACCGGCTATGGCAGGCATCCGCCGCACGCGCAATGGCCGGGCGGCGCGCGCATCGCCGTGCAGTTCGTGCTGAACTACGAGGAAGGCGGAGAGAACGCCGTGCTCCATGGCGACGCCGGTTCCGAGCAGTTCCTCTCCGAGATGTTCAGCCCCGCGAGCTACCCCGCGCGGCACATGAGCATGGAGGGCATTTACGAATACGGCGCGCGCGCGGGGGTGTGGCGCATCCTGCGCGAGTTCGAAGCGCGCGCGCTGCCGCTCACGGTGTTCGGCGTGGCGAGCGCCCTGCAGCGCCACCCCGAGCTGACCCGGGCCTTCGTGGAACTGGGCCACGAGATCGCCTGCCATGGCCTGAAGTGGATTGCCTACCAGCATGTTCCGGAAGACGTCGAGCGCGCGCACATGGCGCAGGCCATGGCCATCATGGAGCGCCTGACCGGCACCCGCGCGCTGGGCTGGTACACCGGCCGCGACAGCCCGAACACCCGCCGCCTGGTGGCCGACTTTGGCGGCTTCGAGTACGACAGCGATTACTACGGCGACGACCTGCCCCTGTGGATGCTGGTGCGGCGCAGCGACGCCAGCGTGGTGCCGCAGCTCGTCGTGCCCTACACGCTGGACTGCAACGATATGCGCTTCGCGTTGCCGCAGGGCTATGCGCACGCCGACCCGTTCTTTCAGTACATGAAGGACAGCTTCGACGCCCTGTACGCCGAAGGCGACCCGGCGGGCGCCGACGCGCCGAAGATGATGAGCGTCGGCATGCACTGCCGCCTGCTCGGACGCCCCGGGCGCATCGCGGCGCTGCAGCGCTTTCTGGACCATATTCAGCGGCATTCGCAGGTCTGGGTCTGCCGCCGCATCGACATCGCGCGCCACTGGAGACAGGCGCATCCCTGCCCCGCACAGAAAGCCGACCCGCCATGACCCCGACCCCCCCGACCCTGGAGAGACTCAACGGCGCCAGCGCCGCCGACGCCCTGCGCCTGCTCGACGGCCTGTACGCGCACGCGCCCTGGGTCGCCGAGCGGGCGCTGGCCCTGCGCCCCTTGCGCTCGCTCGCGCAGCTGCGGCATGCGCTCGTGCAGGCGGTGCGCGGCGCCGGTGCCGACGCGCAGCTGGCGCTGATCCGCGCGAATCCATGGCGCATGGACCAGGCCCTGGCGCAGCGCAGCCCCACGCCGGACGAGAGCGCGCGCATCGCGCGGCTGGACACGGCTTACGAAGAGCGCTTTGGCTTCCCGTTCGTCCTGGCCGTGCGCGGCCCGCGCGGAACGGGGCTGACGCAGCAGGAAATCATCGACACCCTGGAGCGGCGCCTGGAAAACCACGCCGATTTCGAGCGGGCCGAGGCGCTGCGCAATCTCCACCGCATCGCCGAGCTGCGCCTGAACGACCGGTTCGGCGCCGAACCGACGCTGGGCAACGACCTCTGGGACTGGCATGAGAAGCTGGCCGAGTATTCCGACCCGGGCTTTGCGCAACAGGGCCAGCTCACCGTCACCTACCTGACCGACGCGCACCGCGCCTGCGCCCGGCGCATCGGCGACTGGATGCGCGACTGCGGCTTCGACGAGGTCGCGACCGACGCCGTGGGCAACGTGGTGGGCCGCTACCACCCGGCAGCCGACGGCGCGCGCTACCTGCTGACCGGCTCGCACTACGACACCGTGCGCAACGGCGGCTGGTACGACGGCCGCCTGGGGATCTTCGTTCCCATGGCCTGCGTGCGCGAGCTGCAGCGTGCGGGTCGGCGCCTGCCGCTGGGCATCGAGGTGGTCGCGTTCGCGGAAGAGGAAGGCCAGCGCTACCCGGCGAGCTTTCTGGGATCGGGCGCGCTCACCGGGGACTTCGACCCCGCGTGGCTCGACCAGAGGGACGCCGAAGGAATCAGCATGCGCAGCGCCATGCAGCACGCGGGCCTGTGCGTTGAAGCAATCGCCGCGCTGCGGCGCGACCCGCAGCGCTACCTGGGTTTCGTCGAGGTGCACATCGAGCAGGGCCCGGTGCTCAACGAGCTCGACCTGCCCCTGGGCGTGGTCAGCTCCATCAATGGCTGCGTGCGCTTCATCGGCGAGATGATCGGCATGGCCAGCCACGCCGGAACCACCCCCATGGGCCGGCGCCGCGACGCCGCCGCGGGCGTGGCGGAACTGGCGCTGTACATCGAGCAGCGCGCCGCGCAGGACGAGGGCTCGGTGGGCACCATCGGCCTGCTCGACGTGCCCGGCGGATCGATCAACGTGGTTCCGGGGCGCTGCCGGTTCAGCCTGGATCTGCGCGGCCCCAGCGACGCGCAGCGCGACGCGCTGGTGCAGGACGTGCGCGCGCAGCTTGGCCGCATCGCCGCGCGCCGCGGCCTGCGCTACACGCTGGACGAAGCGCTGCGCGCTGCC
>NZ_AFAL01000462.1 GCF_000193225.1 Verminephrobacter aporrectodeae subsp. tuberculatae At4
CATCGTCGGCACCGTGCAACTGGTGACCGCCATGCCCGACAACCAGCCCCACCGTGCCGACGTGGCCAAGATGCTGGTGCACCGCCAGGCCCGCCGCCTGGGCCTGGCCCGGCGCCTGATGGCCGCCGTGGACGATGCCGCGCGCGCCGCAGGCAAGACGGTGCTGGTGCTCGACACCGTGACCGGCGGCGACGCCGAGCGGCTGTACCGGCGTGCCGGCTGGCAGCAGGTGGGCATGGTGCCCAACTACGCGCTGATGCCGGATGGCGCGTTCTGCGGCACCACGTTCTTCCACAAGCAACTTTGAACGCATCGTGCCGAATGGGCGCGTGCCGGGTCGCAATGCGGGCGTCGGCGCGCGCATCCACGGGGGCGGTTGTGCGCTGATGCGGCGGCGTGCCCTGTTTCTGAGCACCGCCCTGGTGCTGCTCCTGCACGCGCTGGTGCTGGGCTGGGTGTTCCTGTCCTGGAAGCCAGCCGTGCAGTCCGTGAACCTTGTCCGGGTGTTCGACGCCCGCAGCATCGCCGCGCCGCCGCCCGTGGCCCCGGAGCCGCCCGCGCCGCGGCCCGCACCGGCGCCCAGGCGCGCGGCGCGCAAGCCCCAGGTCCAGGTCCAGGCCCCAAACCCCGGCGAGGCGCAGCAGCCTCCCCCGCCCGCCGGGGATTGGCTGGCAGGGGTGCTCGCCGATGCGCCCGACCCGGACCCCGGGGCCGCAAGCGGCATGGCGAGCGCTGCACCCGACAGCGGGGCGGGCGCCGCGCCAGCGCCGGATCCACCGGACCCGCCGCAGCCAGTCGCTCCAGCGCAGGACGCTGGCGCAAACGGCGACCCGCCCGGCGCCGCGCCGCTGCCGATTCTTCCCGCGCCGGCGCGGCTGGCGTTCCGGGTGGGCGGACAGACCAGGAAGCTCAGCTACCACGCCCGCGCCGAATTGCTGTGGCAGCACGATGGCAGCCGGTATGCGGCGCGCCAGGAGGTCGGCGCGTTTCTGCTGGGCTCGCGCACGCAGAGCAGCGAGGGCCGGATCACGCCGCAGGGCCTGCGGCCCGAGCGCTTTTCCGAGCACCGCCGGGGCAGCGTACAGACGGCCGATTTCGACCATGCGGGGGGCCGGGTCGTGTTCAGCGCCGCAACGCCCGCCGAGGCCGCAGTGGACCCCGGTGCGCAGGACCGCCTGAGCCTGTTCATCCAACTGGGCGCGCTGCTGGCAGCCGACCCGCAGCGCGGGGTTCCCGGCACCGAACTCACGCTGACCGCCGTGAGCACCCGCAGCGCCGAGCGCTGGACCTTCCACGTCGAAGGCCCCGAAACGCTGGACCTGCCCGCCGGGCACACGGTCGCCCTCAGGCTGCGGCGCCTGCCCCGCGACCAGAACGACCAACAGGCCGTGCTGTGGCTGGCCCCCGCGCTGGACTATCTGCCCGTGCGCATCCGGCTCACGCAGGCGAATGGCGACTTTGCGGACCTGCAACTGAGCGGCCGCAGCGCGCCCTGAGAATCTCCCGCACGGCTCCCCGGGCAGGCCCGGGTGGAGTGTTGCGTGGCAGCGCCATCGCCACAGAAAAGTCCTGCAAATCTGGTAACCCAGGATTTTCATGAAATACTGCGACGTAGCCGGGCGGTCCCCGGCTTGCTCCGGGCCACTTGAACTCTGCGCACCCGCTGTCATCTGTCATCCATTACGACCAGGGGAAATACCATGCACATGCTCTACGACTCAGAATCCTTCGTGGTGGTCCACATGCTGCCCGACACCGTGGAGCAGGGCGCGCAGGCGCTTGACAACACCCCCCCCACCGGTCCCCGGCTCGCGCGCCATGGTTTTGAGATCGTGGACAAGCGCTCCGGCAAAGAGGTGTATCTGGACGGCTCCTGGGCCGAGATGTTCCAGGAGCAAATACTCGCCTGGCAACGCGACACGCCCACGCAGGAGGAAGTGGAAGACGCGCTGGACCGCTACGCGAGCCTCGCGCAGAACCCCGTCGTCATGCACTGACGTCCCGCCCCGCGAAGGGCGGCGCATCCATGGCGCGAGCGACGCGCTGCTAATCGTTCGCAGCCTGCAGCGCGCTCAGAAACGACCGGCGCCACCAGTGCACGTCGTGCGTGCGGATGCGCTCCATGAGCTTGCTGTGGCGTTCCTGCCGTTCGACCAGCGGCATTTGCAAGGCCCGCTGCATGCTGTCGGCCATTGCCTGCGTGTCGTAGGGGTTCACGAGCAGGGCCTCGTCGAGTTGCTCGGCGGCACCGGCAAAGCGCGACAGCACCAGGACGCCGGGGTCCTGCGGGTCCTGCGCCACCACGTATTCCTTGGCCACCAAGTTCATGCCGTCGCGCAGCGGGGTGACCAGCCCCACGGCTGCTGCGCGGCACAGGCCCGGAACGCGCTTGCGCGCCACCATGCGGTGGATGTAGCGCAGCGGCATCCAGTCGAGCTCGCCGTAGTCGCCGTTCACCGCGCCGCACAGGCCTTCGAGCTCCTGGCGCAGGTCGGTGTAGGCGTGCACGTTGTCGCGCGTGGGCGCGGCGATCATGACCAGCGTTGCGCTGGCGCAGTTTTCCGGGTAGCGCTCGAGCAGTTCGCGAAAGGCGCGCACGCGCTGCGGCAGGCCCTTGGAGTAGTCCAGCCGGTCGATTCCCAGCAGCAGGCGGCGCCGCGAGTATTCGGCGCGCAGGCGCGCGCAGGTTTCCACGGCGTCGCTGGCGCGGGTCAGCCGGCTGAACTCGTCCACGTCGATGCCGATGGGAAAGGCCTGCACCAGCACCGTGGCCCCGAAGGCGCGCACGTGCTGGTCGCCCAGTTTTTCGGCGCGGCCCTCGGTGTGCACGTAGTGCTTGAAATGCACGACGTCGGCCTCGCTCTGCAGACCCACCAGGTCGTAGGCAAACAGCGAGCGCATGAGCCATTCGTGCTGGGGGATGGCGGCCATGATGAGTGGCGGCGGCACGGGGACATGCAGGAAAAAGCCGATGCGCTGGCGGCAGCCCAGGGCGCGCAGTTCGGCGGCCAGCGGAATGAGGTGGTAGTCGTGTATCCAGATGATGTCGTCGGCGCGCAGCAGCGGCAGCAGCTTGCGCGCAAACATCTGGTTCACGCGGCGGTAGCCGGCGATGTAGTGGGCGTTGAAGTCCGCCAAGTCCAGCCGGTAGTGGAACACCGGCCAGAGCACGCTGTTGCTGTAGCCGTGGTAGTAGCTGTGGTGGTCTTCGCGGCACAGGTCGATGGTGGCCAGGGTCACGGCGCCGGCCTGCCGCAGGTGCAGTTCGCCCTCGCCGGGTGCGCCGCCTTCGAGCACGTTGCCGCTCCAGCCCATCCACAGCCCCCCGGTCTGGTTCAGGACCTCGCCGAGCGCGACGACCAAGCCACCGGCTGCGGGCTTGCGGGGATCGGCGAGGCGGTTGGATACGACGACCAGACGGCTCATGGCCCCATCATCGCAGTTGTAGCGGCAGAGTGGTTGTCAGACAATCGCTTAAATTGTCCCAAGGCGCACGGCGGCGTGGATTACGCCCGCCCTGGAACAGTCCCGTGCTCCAGGGTGCTGTCTGCCGCCGAGAGCCAGCCACGCAATGCGGCGGGCGTCGTGCAGCGGTGCTGCGCCACGCTCGGCCCCGGGCCCACCTTGATTCCCCAACCCCCCAGCGCCTGGGCAGCGGCGAAGCCGGCTTCATCGGTGGCGTCGTCGCCCGCGAAGACCGGCGTGCGGCCGGCAAACGGCGGCTGCGCCATGAAGTCGGCGATGGCCCGGCCCTTGTGCACGCCCCGGGGTTTGACTTCCAGGACGCATTTGCCTTGCAGCAGTTCCACGCCTGCAATGGCTTGCATGGCGCGCTCCAGGGTGTCGCGGCACAGGCTCTGCAACTGCGGCGCTTGCCGGTAGTGCAGCGCAAGGCCCGCGCTCTTGTGTTCCAGCAGCAGTTCGGGATGCTGCGCCGCGAGGGCCTTCGCGGCATGCAAAACGGGCGCCAGATCGGGTAGCGCAATGGCCGGGCGCGCGGCCTGCGCCAGGCCGTGGCGGTATCGGGCCCCGTGCTCGCAGGCCAGCGCAAGACGCAAGGGGGCCAGAAAATGATCGATATCCGCTTCGGAGCGCCCCGTCACCATGGCCAATGCACCGTCCAGCCGGGTGTGCAGCGCGGCCAGCGTGGCGATCAGCCCGGGGGCGACCTGCACTGCATCCGGGCGCGGCGCCAACTCGGCGAGCGTGCCGTCGAAATCCAGAAACAGCGCCTGGGCGGGCGTCAGGGGCGGGAGCGCTTGCATGCGGCGAAACCATAGCAGACACGGTGCATTGCAGCCCTGCGGGGTCGGTCCCGTCGGCTGCGCGCAGGAACGGGTTCTCTGCGCAAGCCAGTCAATGGCCGGCAACAGTCGAAACAGACCCGGGCTCCGTTCCAAGCCGCTTTCGGGAACCCGATAAGGCATGCCCCCTTTCAGGCGCGGGACGGAGAAGTCCTTGGGACCCGAAAAATCCGGAAACGCAGCCGGGTTCGTGCCAGCGCAGGCCGAACACACAATCGGCCGGATGCTCCGGGTGCTCCATGACGCCCTCCCGTGTTCTCAAATTTGCCATTGCGCTATGCGTGGTGTTTTTTGCCGCGGAAAAGTTGCGCGTGCACTGGGCCGACCAGCGCCTGCTGGAGCGCGCGGCGCCCCTGCAGGTGCTTGCCGACAGTCCCGTGCAAACGGCCACCAGCGATGCGCCCTTTGCGCTGGGGGACTACCAGGTCAGGCCGTTGGCGGCGTTTGCGCTGCGCGCCCGGGTGCTTTCGAGCGAGAACTACTATTTGGGCAAAGAGGCCGATCTGTCGCACATCGATCTGGCGCTGGGCTGGAAGCGCATGGCCGATCCGGCGGTATACGGGCAGTTGAGCATGTCCCAGAGCGGGCGGTGGTTCCACTATTCCTGGGAAGACGAGCCGCCCATCCCGCTGCAGGAGATCAATGAATCGTCCGCGAACATGCACATGATTGCCGCCACCCCGGCCGTGGAGCGCGTCCTTCAGAAGGCCCGAAAGGGCGCCTACATCAGCCTCACGGGCAAGCTCGTCGAGGTGACGGACCCGAGCGGATGGCGCTGGACCAGCTCGCTCAGCCGCACGGACTCCGGCGGCGGCGCGTGTGAGCTGATGTACGTGGAGTTTGCGCAGGTGGAGAACTGAGCGCGGCAAAAACCGGTGGCCTTGCACAGAGCTGGGGCCCGGGAGCACCAGCAGGGTGCATGGGCGTTGCAGATCCTGGTTCCGGCGCCCCTTTTCCTCAGAAATCGGTGGCACGCAATCTGCTGGATACCCTGTAAAGATATTTAAAATATTTTAGTAAGATATTGACTTGTGCGCGTCTGTCCGGGACCGGGCGACGCTCACCGGTGCGGAGCGTTTCCTCAACCTGCCCAATGGAGTCCCTCGTGAAATTGAAGACCCTTGCTCTTGTCGCAGTGAGTGCTCTCGGCCTCTGCGCGACCGCGGCGCTGCATGCCGCGGACAAGCTCGATGCCATCATCGAGTCGGGAAAATTGCGCTGCGCCGTGGTGCTGGACTTCCCGCCGATGGGTTCGCGCGACGCAAGCAACAACCCCGTCGGATTTGACGTGGACTACTGCAACGATCTGGCAAAGGTTCTGGGCGTCAGGGCGCAGATCGTCGAGACGCCGTTCGCCGACCGGATCCCCGCGCTCACTTCGAACCGCGTTGACGTCATCGTCGGCTCCACCTCGGACACGCTGGAGCGCGCAAAGACGGTCGGGATGACGATTCCGTACTTCGCATTCCAGATGGTCGTTCTGACGCGCGAGAACACGAACATCAAGTCTTACGAAGACCTCAAGGGACGGGCCGTGGGGAATACGTCGAGCTCGTTCGAGGCGCTCGCGCTGGAGAAGGCCGTGAAGGCCTGGAACGCTCCCAAGGGGAGCTTCCGTGCCTACCAAACGCAGGCGGATACGCTGCTTGCGGTGAGCCAGGGGCAGATTGACGCCACCGTCGTGACGTCCACGGTGGCTGCCGCTTCGATCAAATCCGGGAAGTACAAGGGCCTGAAGATCGCCGGCATCGCGCCCTACACCATCGACTACGTGTCGCTGGCTGCCAAGCGCAGCGAGTACGGACTGATCCATTACCTGAACCTGTTCGTGCACCAACAGGTGCGCACGGGCCGCTACGCCGAGCTGTACCAGAAGTGGGTCGGTGGCAGGCCGATCGACCTGACGGTTCCGGGCGTCTACTACTGATCACCGCAGCCGCCGATCGAATGCCGGACTTCGACTACACCTTCCACTGGCGCGCGGCGTTCAAGGCGCTGCCGGACATGCTCGCCGGTGCCTGGGTCACGGTCGAGGCGGCCACGGTGTCCATGGTTTTCGGCGTACTGATCGCGCTGGCGCTCGCCGCAATGCGCGACACGCGCAACCCGGTGCTGCGTGGCGCGGCGCATGCATGGGTTTCGATCGCACGCAACACGCCAGCGCTTTTTCAGATCTACATGCTGTACTTTGGCCTGGGGTCGTTCGACCTGCACGTCGGCTCCAGGGCCGCGCTCCTGGCCGGCATAACGTTCAACAACGCGGGCTATCTGGCCGAGAACTTCCGCGGCGGGCTCCGGGCCATCCCGGCAACCCAGGTCCGCGCGGCACGGTCGCTGGGCATGGGGGCGTTCCAGGCCTACCGTCTGATCGTCGTTCCGCAACTGCTGCGCATCGTTTTCTACCCCCTGATCAACCAGATGGTGTGGGCCGTGCTGATGACTTCGCTGGGCGTCAGCGTCGGTCTGAACGACGACCTCACGGGCGTGACCCAGGACTACAACGCCCGGACGTTTCGCACGTTCGAATTCTTCGCCTTGGCCGCGGTCCTCTACTACGCCATCGCGAAGGGAATCGGCTGGGTGGCCCGGCTGCTCGCCTGGCGGCTGTTCCGTGACTGAGCGCAGGCATGTTCTCCTCCAGTTTCACGGCCAACGATCTTCTCTTCATGCTCGAGGGGGCATGGGTCACCCTCGATTTGACGCTGTGGGCCATGCTGATCGGCACGCTGGGTGGTCTTCTGTGTGGTTTTCTGCGCGCCTGGCTGCCCCGCCTGACCCTGCCCCTGGGTTGGCTGCTGGACGTATTCCGCAGCGTCCCCTTGCTGATCCAGTTCGTTCTGTTCAATGCGCTCAAAAGCATGCTGGGCCTGGACTCGAGCGTATTCGCCGTAGGCTGCGTGGTGCTCGGAATTTACTGCGCGGCGTATTGCACGGAAATCGTCCGCAGCGGGGTCTTGGCGGTGCCGGGGAACGTCATCCGGGCGGCCCGATCGCTCGGCCTGACCCAGCGCCAAGTCGCCCAATACGTCGTGCTGCCCATGGCCACGCGTGTCGCGTTTCCCGGCTGGATCAACCTCACGCTGGGCGTGATGAAGGACAGCTCCCTGGTGCTGTGGATCGGCATCACCGAATTGCTTCGGTCGGCGCAGACGATCGTCACGCGGATACAGGAACCCCTGTTCGTGCTCTGCGTGGCGGGCCTCATCTACTACGCCATGAGTTGGGGATGCGCCCGGGTCGGCGCGCTCGTTGAGAAAAGGTGGCAGGAGAATGATTGAGATCGAGAACGTGCACAAGTCCTTTGGTCGGCTCGAGGTCATCCGGGGCGTGAGCATGGCGGTAGACAAGGGCGAGGTGGTTTCCATCATCGGCCACTCCGGCTCCGGCAAATCGACCCTGCTCATGTGCATCAATGGACTCGAGCCGATTCAGCAGGGCAGCATCCGGGTCGATGGGGTGGACGCACACGCCAGGGGCACGGACCTGAACAAGCTGCGCCAGCGCATAGGCATCGTGTTTCAGCAGTGGAACGCCTTTCCCCATCTCAGCGTTCTGGAGAACGTCTCGCTCGCGCCACGCAAGGTGCTGGGCAAGGACAAGCACGAGGCCGAGGAGATAGCGGTCAGGCAACTGAGCCACGTCGGGCTGCAGGACAAGATGAACGTCTCTCCGGGCAAGCTCTCCGGCGGTCAGCAGCAGCGGATGGCGATCGCACGCGCGCTCGCGATGTCTCCGCAGTACATGCTGTTCGACGAGGTGACCTCCGCGCTCGACCCGCAGTTGGCCGGCGAGGTGCTCGACACCATGCGGATGCTCTCGCAAGAGGGGATGTGCATGATCGTCGTGACGCACGAGATCCGCTTCGCGCGCGACGTGTCGGATCGGGTGGCGTTCTTTCGCAACGGGGTCATTCATGAGATCGGCCCCCCTGAGCAGGTCATCGCCAACCCGCAAAAGCCCGAAACGATCGATTTTCTGAAGTCCACCCGCTGAGCCGAGCCTTCGATCATGCATCTCAAAAACATCATCACCGTCGTCGGCGCCCACGCAGAGGGCGAGGTCGGACGCGTCATCACGGGGGGCGTGATTGCGCCCGCCGCAGCGTCCATGTTCGAGCGGTTGCAAGCCTTTCAGGCGCAGCAGGACTGGATTCGCGGCATGCTGTTGTCGGACCCGAGGGGGAGCGTGAACGCCGCGGTCAACTTGGTGACGCCGCCCATTTCGCCGCAGGCGCAGTTCGGCATGATCGTCATCGAGTCGGACTATTACCCACCGATGTCCGGATCGAATCTGATCTGCACCGTGACCGCCGTGCTCGAGAGCGGAATGCTGCCCATGCGCTCGCCGGTCACCGAACTCTGCGTGGACACGCCCGCCGGCCTGGTCCAGGTCCAGGCCGAATGCGAGAGAGGCAAATGCCGCCGGGTGCGTTTTCACAACGTCCCCTCG